>NZ_LR134375.1:1555000-1855000 GCF_900637515.1 Veillonella dispar
TGTCTCCCTAGAAAGGAGGTGATCCAGCCGCACCTTCCGATACGGCTACCTTGTTACGACTTCACCCCAATCATCGACTTTACCTTAGACGGCTGGCTCCCGAAGGTTACCCCACCGGCTTTGGGCACTTCCGACTTTCGTGGTGTGACGGGCGGTGTGTACAAGGCCCGGGAACGTATTCACCGCAGTATGCTGACCTGCGATTACTAGCGATTCCGACTTCACGTAGGCGAGTTGCAGCCTACGATCCGAACTGAGAGAGTGTTTCTCGGGTTTGCTCCACCTCGCGGTATTGCTTCCGTCTATTAACTCCCATTGTAGTACGTGTGTAGCCCAGGTCATAAGGGGCATGATGATTTGACGTCATCCCCGCCTTCCTCCGCATTGTCTGCGGCAGTCTCTCATGAGTTCCCACCCAAAGTGCTGGCAACATAAGATAGGGGTTGCGCTCGTTGCGGGACTTAACCCAACATCTCACGACACGAGCTGACGACAACCGTGCACCACCTGTTTTCTGGCTTCCGAAGAAGAGGAACTATCTCTAGTTCTGTCCATCAATGTCAAGACCTGGTAAGGTTCTTCGCGTTGCGTCGAATTAAACCACATACTCCACCGCTTGTGCGGGCCCCCGTCAATTCCTTTGAGTTTCAACCTTGCGGTCGTACTCCCCAGGCGGGGTACTTATTGCGTTAACTCCGGCACAGAAGGGGTCGATACCTCCTACACCTAGTACCCATCGTTTACGGCCAGGACTACCGGGGTATCTAATCCCGTTCGCTCCCCTGGCTTTCGCGCCTCAGCGTCAGTTTTCGTCCAGAAAGTCGCCTTCGCCACTGGTGTTCTTCCTAATATCTACGCATTTCACCGCTACACTAGGAATTCCACTTTCCTCTCCGATACTCTAGATTGGCAGTTTCCATCCCATCACGGGGTTAAGCCCCGAACTTTTAAGACAGACTGACCAATCCGCCTGCGCGCGCTTTACGCCCAATAATTCCGGACAACGCTTGCCACCTACGTATTACCGCGGCTGCTGGCACGTAGTTAGCCGTGGCTTTCTATTCCGGTACCGTCAATCCTTCTAACTATTCGCAAGAAGGCCTTTCGTCCCGATTAACAGAGCTTTACAACCCGAAGGCCGTCATCACTCACGCGGCGTTGCTCCGTCAGACTTTCGTCCATTGCGGAAGATTCCCCACTGCTGCCTCCCGTAGGAGTCTGGGCCGTGTCTCAGTCCCAATGTGGCCGTTCATCCTCTCAGACCGGCTACTGATCATCGCCTTGGTGGGCCGTTACCCCTCCAACTAGCTAATCAGACGCAATCCCCTCCTTCAGTGATAGCTTATAAATAGAGGCCACCTTTCATCTATCCTCGATGCCGAGGTTAGATCGTATGCGGTATTAGCAGTCGTTTCCAACTGTTGTCCCCCTCTGAAGGGCAGGTTGATTACGCGTTACTCACCCGTTCGCCACTAAGATTGATAGAAGCAAGCTTCCATCGCTCTTCGTTCGACTTGCATGTGTTAAGCACGCCGCCAGCGTTCGTCCTGAGCCAGGATCAAACTCTCCAAGATATCTTGAAGCTATTTGAATAGCTCATTATTTGTTGTCGTTACATTTAAGTAACTTTGAATTATGGTTGGTTTTGACTATGTCAAAACCCGCACTCTGGCATATGTTCAATCGTATTGATTGATTACCTATCATTGTTCAGTTTTCAAAGATCTGTTACGTTAGGTTGTTGCCCTAACGACTTGTATAGTATATCAATCTAATCTTAAATCGTCAACCTCTTTTTCAAAGATTTTTTCAACTTATTTTTGATTGATTTTATACATACAATCATAACCAAATACTCTATGAATAGAGATAGAAAACTCACAAACCGAAGTTTGTGAGTTTTAATTTGGTGACTCACCCGCGACTCGAACGCGGGACACCCTGATTAAAAGTCAGGTGCTCTGCCAACTGAGCTAGTGAGTCATGTTGGCAGGGGTGGCTGGGATCGAACCAGCGCATAACGGAGTCAAAGTCCGTTGCCTTACCACTTGGCGACACCCCTACAATGATTATGATGTGTAGGTTATGGGGTGAGTAGTGGGGATCGAACCCACGCGTAACGGAGCCACAATCCGCCGTGTTAACCGCTTCACCATACCCACCACCTTGTAGGTATCGAAGACGTTGTCTTCGTAACAAAGAGAATTATATCTGTTCTAGAGATTTGTGTCAACACCTTTTTCTCAATTTCATTTAACTTTTACAATAAAAATCAAGAAACGTATTATCTCTAATATAAACCCTTTAACCTTATATACATAAGGAAGCACTTCGGAAGCAAATGCCTCACGAATGGTGCTTCCCTATTATACATATAAATTACTTAGTTAGCAAATAGTTTTTTACAAAATTTGGCAAAGCAAAAGCAGCCTTTTGAATTTCAGCATTATAGTACTTAGTTTCAAAGTTTTGTTCACGGTTTGGAGTCCATGTTAATGGATCAAATGTTTTGGAGCCTAAAGTGAAGCAATGCATGCCTGCTGGGTAAATTGGAATAAATGCAGTATATAAACGTGCAATTGGGAAGTGATTATTTACGTAACCAAACACTTTTTCAACAAGCGGTTGATGTAACATAGGAGATTCTGTTTGTTGTACAAATAAGCCATCTTTTTTAAGAGCTTTTAATGTATTTTTATAGAACTCTTCAGTAAATAAACCTTCACCAGGACCGATTGGGTCGGAGCAGTCTACAATAATTACATCATAGTAATCTTCTGCTTCTGCCATAAAGCCAATGCCATCACCAATTTTTACAGTTAATTTAGGATTGTTTTCAATCATAGCTTTAGCAATAGTTGGTAAATATTGTTTAGCAAGCTCTACAACCTTACCATCGATTTCAACCATTGTTACTTCTTTTACACAATCATGGCGTACACATTCTCTAGCTACGCCACCATCACCGCCACCGATGATTAATACACGTTCAGGATTTGGATGTAAAAACAATGGAACATGACTCATCATTTCATGGTAGATGAACTCTTCACGCTCAGACGTTTGGAATACACCATCTAATGCGAGCATCGTACCGTACTCTTTAGATTTAAACACTTCAATTTTTTGGAACTCAGATTCACCAGAGTATAATACCTCTTCTGCTTCAGCGCTAAGACGTAAATGAGGAGTTTGTTCCTCTGTAATCCATTGACTCATGTAGTACCTCCTACTTTTATACTACAATACGCACCGCAGATGATTGCGATGCGTATGTATATTACGTTAATTGCTCTGTTTCTTAATCTTTACGACTAATATAACAGAAACCGCCACCTAAAATAGTGTCTTTCATCCAATTTGCTAACGAGAAATCACGGATTTCACCTTCATCAAAGATGCCACAGCGAATATCATCGCCATCCATAAATATCTTGTGAATTGGAACCCAATGCCATGTATAAAGAGCTTTTTCTTTACCCTTATGACGATTCAAAAATGCTACAGGCACATCTTGCGCCAATGCATCATGAATAAACTGAGCTGCAGCCTCCACCTCTACACGAGATGCGCAGAACGGAGATACATTCAACATATGTACATCATAAGATAGGCCTTTATCCTCCAGTAAACGAGTAAGACCACGTTCCATCCATTGAGTCTTATAAACACCACCACCAAAGCGTGGCTTTACATATTTCCAAACTAAGTTCATCCGTTCTAAAGCAAGCGTTTGATCGGATGTGGTTTCTAAATCTAATAAGCCATCCCTAAATAGCGAATAAC
This sequence comes from Veillonella dispar, assembly GCF_900637515.1. Classification (NCBI taxonomy): domain Bacteria; kingdom Bacillati; phylum Bacillota; class Negativicutes; order Veillonellales; family Veillonellaceae; genus Veillonella; species Veillonella dispar. The sequence continues at coordinate 1,558,787 of NZ_LR134375.1, forward strand.
TCAAAACTTGTGATGCCGATGTAGGACCACAACCAGACAGGCGTTGCCACTCATCTGTGAACCACTCTTGGTCATACCCATATGATGTCTTTCCGTCTACATCAATATATAGCCATTCCGGATGTTTAATAGATACATCATTCATGAGATTAACCTTCGATTACTTCAACAGTTTCCATGATAGCACCTTGATGGATACCATCAACTACGTCCATACCTTCAATTACTTTACCAAATACTGTATGTACACCATCCAAATGAGGTTGTGGTTCGTATACGATAAAGAATTGGCTACCACCAGTATTAGGACCACGGTGAGCCATAGACAATGCACCACGTTCGTGTTTGTGTGGGTTACCAATTAATTCATCTTTAATTGTGTAGCCAGGACCACCTGTACCATTGCCATTAGGGCAACCACCTTGAGCTACGAAACCAGGAATTACACGGTGGAAACGAAGACCATTGTAGAAACCTTTATTGATCAAATCAATGAAGTTTTGTACTGTGCCAGGAGCTTCTTTATCAAATAATTCAATTACAATATCGCCGCCGTCAGCCATATGGATTTTTGCTTTTTTCATTGTTCAGGTACCTCCAAAATTGTACGCAACACATGTGCTGCTAATATAAAACCTGCCACTGGTGGCACAAAACTACATGTACCAGGGCTTGTTGCTTCGCCGCGGAACTGTGGTTTTGTTGGTTTTTCTGTAGAAAATAAAACTAATTGCTTTTTAATACCCCGTTTTTTGAGCTCCCGACGCATAACGCGCGCCAAAGGACATGTATGAGACTTATTGATATCAGCAATCATAAGTTTTTCAGGGTAAAAGCGATTGCCGCCGCCCATACAAGAAATAACAGGGATGCTTTCACGTTGACACACCTCAATAATATTAAGTTTTGCCGTTACCATATCGATGGCATCGATTACATAATCAACGTTCAAGCTTTGAATAAATCCAGGGTAATTTTCCTCCGTATACATAATATCATGAGTTTCTATCACTACATCTGGATTAATAGAAAGTGCTCGTGCCTTTGCGACCTCTACCTTACGCTCTCCAATTGTGTCATGGGTCGTAATCATTTGGCGGTTTAAGTTACTAGGTGCAATAGAGTCGCCATCGATAAGAACGATGCGTCCCACACCAGCTCGAACTAGTGCCTCGAGGGCACCGCCACCAACGCCACCAACACCAAAGAGAGCCACAGACGTATCTTTTAAGGTTTTGATTTTATCAGGACCAACTAGCCACTCTAAACGAGTTAACATATATTCCATTAGTATTTACCTGCTGGAATGATTTCTGTCCAATACCCGTCTGGATCGGCAATAAAGTAAATGCCCATGTCAGCATTTTCGTACGCTACAACGCCCATCTCTTTATGCTTTTTTAGAGCTGCTTCGTAGTCATCTACATAAAATGCCAAGTGGAATTCATTGTCCCCTAAATTATAAGGGCGATCCCAGTCGCGTAACCATGTAAGTTCTAGTTCATGCGCTGTGTATGGACTTTTTAAATATACAAGAGTGAAAGCACCACTTGGATCTTCCAAACGACGAGATTCCTCAAGTAATAAGGCCTCTTTATAGAATGCTAAACTCTTATCAAGATCCTTAACATTTATATTATTATGAGCAAATGAAAACTTCATAGGACCTCCTTAATTAATTCCAGTATGTTTTTGTAGGAATTCTCCTCTTTTAATAGTATCACATTTGACAATTCTATAGCTAGTTAATAACAAATTTTGCCGTACTACCATCGTCACCACGTGTGACCTCTAAGTGGGCCGGTATACGAGTCTTTAATTCAGGTACATGGGAAATCATGCCGATAAGACGACCTGATGATTGTAATTTCACCAGTGTTTCCATGGCGAGTTCCAATGTATCAGGATCAAGTGTACCAAAGCCTTCGTCGATAAACATCGTATCCATATGAATACCACCTGCATAACTTTGGATGACATCCGCAAGACCTAAGGCAAGGGCCATAGAGGCCAAGAATGTTTCACCACCAGACAAGGTGTTCGCTGGTCTTGATTGACCTGTGAAAGCATCCATAACTGCCAAATCTAGGCCTTGTTTGCCTCGTCCACCACCAGTATAGTCAGAACGTTCCAAGGAATAGCGATTACGGCTCATCGTTTGAAGACGTAAATTAGCTGCATATACAACTTCATCTAAAATAGCTCCCAATACGTAGCGCTCAAAGGTTACATTTTTGAACCCTTGTTCACCGCCATTTGCCAAGTCATTTAGGCGACTTAAGAAAGTGACTTCCTCACGGGCTTCGCCCATAACCTGTTCAAGTGTCTCTAGGGAAGCCAGTGTTGTTTCAATATGTTTCGTTTCTTTATCCCAAGCCGCAAGAGAACCCACCAAATTATCGCGCTGCTCTACTGCCGCATCATATACTTCATTGGAAACCGTATCACTTGGCTCCACTACAGATTGAGCATGTTTCAATGCCGCATCATATACAGCTTGAGTTTTATTGAAAGCCTCGTCCAATGCATGTAGTTCAGTTCTAAACGTATCTAAAGCCTTATAATCATCCAACGCATCTATAAAATCATCTTCACTCAAAGAAATCGATTGCAATGATTCTACATATTCTTGATAAATTACATCAAGATTTTTTGTGTCTTCCTGCACTTGAGCAGATAAGGTTTCTAGACGTCCCCGTTTAGCATTAAGTACTTCTCTAGCAGAATCTAGATTTGCTTTACAAACCTTCACCTGTTCATCGTAGTCTGCAAGCTCAGATGCCAATGATTCTATCTCTTTATGCCATGCAGCTACATCCGTAGTTGGCAAGCTTTCAGAAAGAGCATCAATCTTAGCCTGTACAGTACTAATCTGAACCTCTAAATTATGCAAATTATCAAGTAGTTCCTTATGAGCCATCTCCAATTTCGCTAGTATATCTTTAGCCGCACTGAGGTCACCCTCAGTGTTAGCTATAGTGTTGCTCAGCTGTTCAGTGTCGCTACGCAAGGTTGAAAGCTGCTCCATTTGAGATACTAAGCCTTGTTGAACAGAAGCAAAAGCCTCTTCTGAAAAATTATCAATCCATGTTTTGAGTTTAGAGACTTGATCTTCAACTTGTTCATCTAACTCATGTAAACGAAGAGCTAACGTTTCTTTCTGACCAATTTCACTAGCTTGCTTTTGTAACTCAAGATCACGCACTGCACGAGCATCTTCTATCTCCTCTTTAGTAGGATATAACTCAGGCTTGACTGCCAACTGTGGATGCTCTGTAGAGCCGCATACTGGACAAGGTTCGTTATCTTTCACTAAACGAACGAGTTCAAAGGCACGCCCTTCTGCCATCAAATGTTCTAACCGTTCAAGCTGTACCTTTGAATTCTTTACGGATTCATCAATCGTCGCTAATGCCTTATCTTTAGCATCAATATCATTTTGAACCTTCTGTTTCTCAGCGACCAATTCAGAATATCGTTGCAAATGACTTAACTGTTCTTGGATACGAGGAATAGAGTCTAAGACTTTGCTATTACCTTGTAACTGTTGCCTGTCTGCAACTAACTTTGCCTCTAAATCAGCTACTGTCTTATGCTGCGCCTGTAACGCAGCTTCGCTTTTCTCACGATCCTGTGTTACTAATGTACTCTTTAATGTGCTCAATTCCTTATTTAGCAGTGCTAACTCATTAAATTGTCCTGATTGTTGTTCCATTTGGGCCAGCGTAGTTCGCTTAGTTTGCATAGTTTCAGCTTGAGCTTCTAATGCGGCATAAGCCTCTATACATTTAGACTCATATTGAGTTGCACTGTCCACATTTTTTTCAGCCTCTGAAAGTGACGTTTCCAAGGTTTTTAACACCGACTGTTTATCACTAACCTGTTTATATAGCTCAAAACTTGGCGTTAAAGAGGTCAGGAACTGTACCTTTTCACGTAAGCTAGCACGCTCCGCTTCTCTTGCTTTCACGAGGTCTAATTTAGAGGTAGCCTCTGCAAGAGATTGTTGTGCTTGGTTATATAAGGCCCACTCATTTCTCAACGTATTGAACTGCTCTACTACAATTACAGCTTTATCACGATCAATAACAAGAGCATCTCGGTGTGGCTCTCTATGTTTCAAAAGATCTCGTACATGTTCAATGGTTAGTACTGGTATATCTTCGTCATGTGGAATGGATTGTAGCAATGCATTCTGTTTTGTTACATTTTCTTCAATCCCTGCTTTTGCGTCATCATAAGCAGCTTTTAAGGCATCTTGTAATCTTCGGTATAACTCGGTTCTAAAGAGTGTATGTAATAACTCTTCCCGTTCACTGGTGGAGGCTACTAGTAATTTTCGGAATTCCCCTTGCGGTAAAAGAACCACCTGTAAGAATTGATCCTTACGAAAGCCTATGATACGTTGAATCGTATCGCGAATAGCAGCCGCAGAGGTGGCAATGACCTTCCATTTCCCATCTTTCATTTTGTATACAGTAGCACTAGCATTCTGCTCACGCATACCCGTACCACGTTTCTTTGCAACCATTTGCTTTGGCAATCGTTCAACACGGTACAGAGCATCACCGATAGCAAAGGAAAAATCTACCCGCGTCATACGATCAGGTTCTGCAAAGTCACTGCGGATAGCATCTGTTTTGCGCACTTCCCCACTAGGCTCACCATACAAGGCATACACCATAGCATCTAGTATAGATGTTTTACCTGCCCCCGTAGGACCAGAGATGAGGAACATAGAATGGGCTTGAAGCTCGTTAAAGTCCAAGGTAACCGAATCGCGGTACGGACCAAAGGCTTCTATAGTTAAAGATATAGGCTTCATTTAGTCCTCCTTTAAAATTCGGTCCCACACAGAGTTGATGTATTGTTGCTCTCGCTCTGTTAATGGTTCTTTCCATACAGTTTCGGCAAATTGATTAAATAATTCACGCTCGTTTAACTCTTTAAATACAGCTTCATCCATATCTGCCATAGGCGTTGCTACACGACCAACTAAATCAATGGTCATACAGCGATGGTATACTTGGCGCAATTTAGCCATTCCATCCATAATAGGCATCGTATCTAGCAAACGGGCCTGTACATAATCATCTTTATGCTTAGCCTGTAATTCCTTATTGTTTAACAGGTCTTCAAAATAACCTTCTAAAATCACTACGTCACGTTTCGCCTCTACAGGAATGGTGCTAATATCTACGTTACCTTTTTTATCCATATCTATGATGGTAAAAGACTTCTTCTGCGTATGCTCATCAAAGGAATATTTTAAAGGCGATCCGCTATAGCGAATATAGTCTGCCCCCATCCGTTGCGGGCCATGCAGATGTCCAAGGGCTGTATAGTGAAAGTCCTTAAAGACTTGTGGACTTACTTGTTCACTACCACCGACAGACAATGTGCGCTCAGAACCACCTACTTCACCGCCCATTACAAAAGCATGACTAATGGCAATGCTGCACATACCCTTTGGCACTTGTTTGTACAAGTAGTCACTCCAGGCCTGATACATTTGATCGTAATTATGTAAATTAAGTGAGGCTGGCTCTTGCTCCTCAGTCTCCACATAGGAGAACAGGGAGTCCTCGGTCATATCTATATCAACAGGTTTTGATACAGATGCACCCAAACCTAATGCATCACCTATACGACGCGGCTCGCTAAAGGGCATAGGGCAAATAGCGACCTTACCGTCAGCCCCTTCAAATTCAAACGGTTGTAATGCGTGATGAGGGGATCCCCAAATATGGATTCCAGAACGACTCAACATAGAACGCCCTACCTCAAGGCGTTCTGCGCCATCGTGGTTACCGCTAACTACAAAGAGTGGAACCTTGTAGTCCATAGCAAGACGAGTAATGATGGAATCCCATAATTCAATGGCTTCAATAGGTGGCACTGCTCGATCAAAAATATCCCCTGCTAGCAATATGCCATCGATTTTTTCATCCTTCAAAATAGTAAAGAACTGATTCTCCAACACATGAGCTTGGTCTTCGGTTAAGTACTGACCATAAAAAATACGTCCTAAATGCCAATCGGCAGTATGTAAAAAACGCATTTTAACCCCCTTTCCAGCTCTCCCTATATCTTATGTAAATGTAGTTATATAAATTATTATATAACTAAAACTACGTTTCAGCTTAATTATTGATTCTCTACAATAGAGCGCAACATAGCAATCTCTTTCGCATAGCCGTCTAATTCATTTGGCGTTTCCAAATAGAACGGCAAGTTCGTCAATTTAGGATGTGTCACAATGCGAGCGATGGCATCGATACCGATATGACCTTCCCCAATTTTTTCATGGCGATCTTTATGAGCGCCCATCGGATTTTTAGAGTCGTTCAAGTGAATCGCTTTCAAACGGTCTAATCCTACAATACGATCAAACTCGTCAATAACACCATCTAGATTATTGACAATATCGTAACCACCTTCGTGGATATGGCACGTATCAACGCATACGCCCATATACTCTTTAAGTTTAACACCATCGATGATGCGTGCAATCTCTTCAAAACGAGAACCAATTTCTGTGCCCTTACCAGCCATTACTTCCAATAGAACGGTTGTTTTCATGCCAGGGAATAAGATTTCGTTCAAACATTCTACGATATATTCGATGCCTTGATCCACACCTTGCTTCACATGGCTACCTGGGTGAAAGTTATACATTTGACCCGGTAAATATTCCATGCGCTCCAAGTCTTCTTTCATGGATTGTTTAGCAAAGGCGCGCAAATCTTCCTTTGCAGCACATGGGTTATATGTATATGGTGCATGAGCTAATAAAGTACCAAAGTTATGTTCTTTCATATATGCACCAAGGCTGTTCATATCCTCTAAGTCGAGAGCTCGCATACCACCGCCACGAGGATTGCGTGTAAAGTATTGGAATGTATTGCCACCAATTTTAGTAGCTTCCTTCCCCATATTTAAATAACCTTTGCTAATTGATAAATGACTGCCGATGACAAACATACTACTCCTTTATATTTATATAATTCTATAATTCTATAATTTTATAATTCTAACATACTTAATTCTAAGAACTATTCTATTACGCTTACATCTATTCCAAAAGCCTAATGAATATAAGACATATATAACTAATATAACCCCTACCGTGAAGGAGCCCTTCGCGACAGGGGTTATGTATTAATGGCTTTCTTTTTTAGCACACTCAGGGCATACACCTTCAAAGGTAATATGTTGACCTGTGATTTGATACTCGCTACCTTGATCAGCAATTGTTTTGATAGCTTGTAAATCAATGCCCATCATATCCTCTACCTTATTACAACGAATGCAACGGATATGGGAATGAGCTTGTGTGTCCCAATCGTAATGAGCGCGCTCATCACCTACTTCTAAAATTTTTACAAGACCGATTTTTTCAAAAATCTCCATCGTCTTGTACACTGTTGCCAAGCTCATGCTTGGATGTTCAGGGCGCAACGTATGATACAACATTTCTGCTGTTGGATGATCATGATGACCACGCAAGGCATCATAAATCGCAATACGTTGTGGGGTTACTTTGAACCCTTGGCTACGCAGAATTTGTGCGATATCCATAATACTCTACTCTACCTTTCTCCACTTGGAAATCTATAAGGCATCGACCATTATCGGCCATTCACAAGAAATAATTATTATCTATTATAGCAGAATTCTCAACACTTATCAAGATAGATAGTATTAACTATTAAGTAATAAAAAATGTGGATTGCCCGAAAGCAATCCACATTCTATTATTCTTTAAAGTAAGGTTTGAAACCTTCACCTTGATGACGAGGTTTTCTGTCACCACGTGGACGATCAGATCTACGATCATCTCTGCGACGGTCATCACGACGTTCACCTCTACGGTCATCACGACTGCGACGAGGGCGATCATCACGACGACGATCTCCATCACGGCGGCGATCACCATCTCTACGACGGTCACCACGGCGGCGGTCACCACGACCACCTTCACGGCGACGGCGTACACGTAATGGTTTTTCTTCTGTAATATTTACAGGAGTCGTATCAGGTTCTTTTGTTAACAATTTAAGAGCTGCTGCCAATAGTGTTACGGAATCTGTATCGTTTAACAATTCCTCTGCACTAGATTTGAATGGCGCTAATGCTTCTAAATTATCTGTCATTTCAACGAGGCTTTCAATTGCCAAACGTTGTTGACCTTCAAGAACTTCACCTAAGGAAGGTGCACGGCGGCGTGCGATTTTACGTTTTGTTAAACGCTCGATAGCATGTAAATGCTCCATTTCACGAGGGATAACGAACGTGAAAGCTTGACCAGCTTTACCGGCACGGCCTGTACGACCTACGCGGTGTGTGTAGCTTTCAGGATCTTGAGGCATATCATAGTTATATACGTGAGATACGCCAGAAATATCAAGACCACGAGCTGCCACATCAGTAGCCACGAGAATATCGATGGTACCTTCGCGGAATTGACGAATTACGCTGTCCCGTTTTTGTTGAGATAAATCGCCATGAATACCTTCCGCCATGTAACCACGTTTTTTAAGACCTTCAGTTACTTCATCAACACGACGTTTTGTACGTGTGAAGATAATAGCAAGTTCAGGTGTTTGAATATCGAACAAGCGGCAAAGAACATCGAATTTTTGACGGTCTTGCACTTCGATATAATATTGTTCAATTAAGTCCATCGTAACTTGAGTCGGTTTCATACGAATCAATGTTGGCTCTGTCAAATATGTTTCAGCTAATTGTTGGATAGCTTTAGGCATAGTTGCGGAGAACAACAATGTTTGATGGTCTTCTGGGATAGCACCCAAGATTTTATTGATATCATCAACAAAGCCCATGTTTAACATTTCGTCGGCTTCGTCCAATACCACAACTTTCACATGGTCAAAGTGGATAGAACCACGATCCATATGGTCCATCAATCGGCCTGGAGTGGCAACGATGATTTGAGGGTTCTTTTTCAATGCACGGAACTGACGATTGATATCTTGACCACCATAAATAGGTAGTGCTGTGATATTCGTGTATTGAGCCATTTTGTTAAGCTCTTCAGCTACTTGGATAGCTAATTCTCGTGTAGGGGATAAAATAACTACTTGAACGTGACGCTCATTTCCGTCTACGCGTTCCAATACAGGCAAGCCAAATGCTGCTGTCTTACCAGTACCTGTTTGAGCTTGACCGATCATGTCTTTACCGCTCATGGCTACTGGGATAGCTTCCTGCTGAATTGGCGTAGGCTCTTCAAAGCCCATATCGTTTAACGCTCTTAGAACAGGTTCGCTAATCATTAATTGTTCAAATTTTTCTAACATCTAAATGTGTTTCCTCCTATCGCGCACGAATTATGCGCGTTAGAATAGTATATCATATTTCAAAGGTGAGCGCTATAAGAGTAATTACGAATCTAAACTAAATAGGCTTTCTTCTCCCCCTAAAACGTTCTATTAAAACAATTCCACCTGAAACACACAAGAAAACAATATATGATAAATAAATAGGCATATACAAACATTCAACAAGAACAACCCATAGAAGTAATAGTAATTTAGAAATCCATTTCGTTGTTATTCTATCGGCCATCATAAATATAGATAAATTAATAATTATTTTAATGATTATCGCAGCGATTATAACGATTGACGTAAATTCTTCTCTATAATCTGTCAGTTCATATAAGGGATATAATAAATAACTCAAAAGAGCGCTAAGTATTATTAAGAGCCAAATATTGAGTCCCTGTAAAAGTTTAGCTTTACTATAGTAAAATACTCCAACCAAAAGAAAGAGTAAAATGCTAAGTAATATTCCTATAACTAATAGATAATCTATGTGAATCATGGTATATACCGCCCTCTCAAACAACACATTTTCATATGGCTACAATTATAACATAGCGTATACAGTCACAGGTAATAGACTCGTTAAGTACAAAAGAGGTGCCTCGTTGTTATAGTTTATAGGCGAATTGTATGGTATTAATCAACTATATAAGTAAAAATATGTTTTAGGTATAATATAATTAAAAGAATATACTTCAAAATATCGCCAATAATTAAGCAATTACGATTTAATGAACTTTCTAAAGTAGTATAAAAGGAATACCAATGAAACCATTTACTCTTAAAAGATTTGTATTACTACCGTTGATTGTACTATCCCTTATACTAACAACGGGTTGTCATCTTCTCTCACATTACAGCCAAGAGGAAGTTCAACAATATATAAGTAAGAATTATCCTAACCTAACATATCACTTGGAGTCACAAAGGAATAATACATGGCAAGTCACCTTTGACAAGTATCCACAAATGCCTATTGAAATATCTGAAGTCATGCACACCTCTGCACCTGTTGTACCACAAGTTGATCGAGTACTGATAACCAACATTCCGCTGATAACAGCATTCCCATTAATGAAAAACTATCTAACGGCAGAGGAGCTATCCTATGCCACATATGATACATCTTCTTTGTATATTGAAATGCCTATCCCCTATTCGGCTATACAACATCAAGATGTAATAAACTTTTACAATCGTATGGATCAATTCTGCAAAGAATATGCTGCAACATATCCAGATTTCAAAGAAAAAATATATATTAGAGTCATTATAAAACCATCTGATGGATCTGATGCACCGCAAGAGTATAGAAAAATATTTCGCTTATCCCAATATTAATAAAAGAGGTGTCGCCTGAGTGGCACCTCTTTTACTTATGAAACGATTAGTCAAGACTATATAGCATAGCTATTTGATTTCATAAAAAGTTTTTTTCTCATAATCATATCCTATTGCCCACTCTACTAAAGACACCGGAATATCCTCATTATCATAATCTTTACCTCTCCAAATTGCATTATCTCTAAAGTAACTAAGTCCATTTTGAACTAATTTGGTTTCTAAGCAGAATTCACCTGCCAAGCTTAGATTATTTTCTAAAAGTATGCCTCTTACTATTAAACATTCATATTCCCAACCTTCATAATTTAAGTACTCAAAATATCGCAACGCAATTTGAGCATCCCACAAGTCATTTAGAACCATAACTTTAAAGAGAGTATTTACTACTTCATACTCATTAGATATATAATAATCATTTATTAGCAAAAATCTATATATCTGCTCACCTTCATCTGCATTAACTTTGCCAGAACTCAAAATGTCTTGTAAATTATTCATTTTTAACATTTTACTTATTCGAAATTGATCCATAATAATGCTCCTCATTGCAACTATAGGCAAAGGATATAATTTTATACTTCTTATTCCTACCCAGTACAAATACTCTTCACTATATATTGATTCTATTTACTTAAGTATTGCTGTAAGGTCTGGTTTTCTAATGGTCCTAATTGTAATGCCTTCCTATTTTTAATTGCATTAATAGCTAATGCTTCAAAGGTATCTTTATCAAAATCAGAAAACTCATTAAAGGAATCAAATACTATGAATTGTTGATTCATTAAGTTAGGTAATACCGTTAAATCTTTCATCCTTACTTTATTTAACTCATTTTGTGCATAAGATTCATATCCCTCATCACCTAAATTATTCTTGCTAAACCTACCTATATTAAGATTGTCAGAATAATAGCTATATATGCCTTTCTGGGAAAAATCAATTTTAGTCAATTTTCCAAATTCAAAATTATAATAAGCATTATTTCTTAAAATATGCTCACTACCATACTTACCAATAATATGCCCTGTAGAAAGATCTACTATATCATTATGCTTAACCATATCTTCCTTTCTATATGATACATAGAAAGGTAGCTTTATAGTATATCCAGCGTGTGGACCTGTATATCGTTTCTCACTATCAAAAAAGATCTCATGCCATATATCTCTATCAGTTTCATCAAGACTAGAAATATTAGGGTATAACTCATCAAGGCTCACATTAAAATGTGTTTCTTTAACATCTATCCGAGGGATGAAAGTATTATATTTATTAAGATCTTTATTCCAAGTATCTAATAAACTTACATTTTCATCAAAAATACCAATACCATCTAAAGTTATATAATAAAGTTTATTATCCACCTCATGAACAGCAACTACTTTATCAGCAATCTTATGATCTTCATCGTCATAAAATAATGTACTATTACGAAATTCAGTTAAATGAATGGAGCTATTCTTAAACTCACTACTACCAACTAACAATAAAATTACTATTACCATTAAAGTAATATAAATTAATAATATGGCAGCAACAACACAACCAATCCATTTCAATACTCGCTTTGAATTCATAGGCACCCTCTCAAAACAATATCTATATTGATATTACCTAATAGTTTTCTATTTTTGGTTTACTACTAAAAAAATACATCACGAAATGCATACATATATACAGCAATAAATATCAATATCGACAATATAGCAATAAACCCCCGTTTAAAATATACACTATTTTTCTTTTGTAAAAATCCTGTACAGATAGTGAGAAGGCTCATAACAACCCATCCACCCCCATAAGTTATAATGAATCCATAATCCCAATAGATTATAAACTTAAAATCTATTAAAACAATACTTATAATACTAATTATACTTAGATACTTAGTTAAGGGACCAAAAGCTCTATGTTTTTTTATATATTCATACGCTTCGTCAACGATCTGCTTACTTATTTCAAGTTTATAAAGCATTACACTCAATACTATAGATACAATAATGAACTCTATACCTAATATATCTAATTTACTCATTGTCTCTCCAATCTCTTTTACAACACACTCTTAGTTGGCCTTAATTATAGCATACAGTATACATCCATATATAAGAAACTACCCTCAAATTAAACGCAAAAAAGGCACCTCTTATGAGGTGCCTCTTTATTATAGTTTATTGAAGAGATTTATATTTTATTAATCTAAGTCGTAGAATCCAGATGGTTTATCACTCAAGTTGATAATGATGTTTTTCATTTGAGTGTAGTGTTCAAGGATAACTTTATGAGTTTCACGGCCGATACCAGATTGTTTGTAGCCACCGAATGGTGCACCTGCTGGGATGGAGTTATATGTATTAACCCACATACGACCTGTTTCGATTGCACGAGCTACGCGGATGGCACGGTTAAGGTTTTGCGTGAATACGCCACCGCCAAGACCGTATAAGCTGTCATTAGCTTGTTCGATCACTTCTTCTTCGCTGTGGAATTTAATAACAACCGCTACAGGACCGAAGATTTCTTCGCGAGCTACGCGCATATCGTTTGTAGCGTCTACGATAAGTGTAGGTCTAATGAAGCAACCTTTACCAAGTTCGCCGTCAGTAACGCGTACACCACCAGCTGCAATGCGAGCGCCTTCTTCTTTAGCAAGATCTACATAGCTAAGTACTTTCTTAACTTGATCTTCATAAATCAAGGCACCAAGTTGTGTAGATTCTTCCCAAGGTAAACCAACTTTTACTTTATCAAATAAAGCGGAAAGTTCAGCTACAAATTTATCATAAATTGTATCTTGTACGAAGATACGGGAACCTGCGCAGCATACTTGACCCTGGTTGAAGAGGATACCGAGCATTGCCCCATCAAGAGCTTGTTTCCAGTTTGCATCTTCAAAGAAAATATTCGCAGATTTACCACCTAATTCCAATGTAGCAGGAATCAAGCGTTCAGATGCTGCTTTATATACATCAAGACCTACTTCAGTGGAGCCTGTGAAAGCAAGTTTGCTGAAACCAGGATGATCAAGGATATATTGACCAGATTTAGAGCCTTTACCTGTTACGATATTTACAACCCCTGCTGGCAAGATTTCTTTCAAAATATCACCTACTTCTAAAAGGCTAAGGGATGTATGGCTAGAAGGTTTGATAACAACTGTACACCCTGCTGCAAGTGCTGGTGCCAATTTCCAAGCTGCCATTAGGAACGGGAAGTTCCAAGGTACTACTTGACCTACAACGCCAATCGGTTCACGAAGGATGAGGTTCAATGTATTTTCATCAAATACTTGTGCGGAGCCTTCTTCGGAACGAAGTACACCTGCGAAGTAACGGAAATGGTCAGCACCAAGCGGAATATCTACATTTAAAGTTTCACGGATCGGTTTACCATTGTCATATGTTTCAACTTGTGCCAAGTGCTCTTTATGAGCATCAATAGCGTCAGCAATTTTTAACAAGTAATCAGCGCGCTCTACTTGAGATACTTTTTTCCAAGTTTTAAAAGCTTCTGTTGCAGCGTCTACCGCTTTATCAACATCGTCTTTTGTAGCCTCTGCACAGATAGCAAGTTGTTCGCCATTAGAAGGGTTATATACATTAAATTCAGCACCATCAGATGCCGCTACCCATTCATTATTAATTAAAAGTCCATATCTTTCTTTAAGGTTTAAGCACATAGCATTACCTCCTATTTAGGAACATATATTGAGGAAGATCTCCTCTGTAATTTCATCATACGCCTTATATCTAAATTTTTCAATAAGATATATCGTTTTCGATATATCCATTCCGCATTATTATACATAGTTTTAGGTTATATAGAAAAACCGCACCCTCTAAGACCATAGGGAGTGCGGTTTCGGGGACCATGATTTTTAGTCAAGAATAATTCTCAACTGATTATTATTTATATAATGTAATATAATATAAAATTCTATTCTTGAAGCCAAAAATATATGAGATTATCCGTTACGACGGTCCCCATTATTACGGTTCCCACCATTGCGATTATTATTTTGTCGACCACCATTATTACGGTCATTATTACGGTTATTGTCACGATTGTTATTTCGACGTTGACCATTATTATTTCTATTGCGGTTATTATCGTTATTCTTTGGTTTTTCTGGTTGCAATGCTTTTACAGATAAACCGATACGATTACGTTTTACATCAACAGAAATGATTTGAGCTTCGATGATGTCGCCTACAGCAAGCACATCAGATGGATGTTGACGGCTGTTACAAAGTTCACTGCGATGCAATAGACCATTAGTTTTAAGTCCAAAGTCTACAAAGGCACCGAAGTCAACTACGTTATGAACCGTACCTTTTACCACAGTGCCGACCTTGATATCTTCAAGGCTTACTACATGTTTTCTCGTAAGCGGTGCCGGTAAATCTTCACGAGGGTCACGACCTGGTTTTGCCAAAGCAGCTAGAATATCTCGTACAGTTGGTACCCCCGCATCAAGTTTAGCGGCCATTTTCTCCGCATCAACGAGCGGTAATTTCACTTGTAACGCTTCTAGTTGCGCCTTATCTTGCAAATCTTTTAAGGTAAAGCCCAATTCACCAATAATGCGTTCTGCCAATTCATAGGACTCAGGATGGACAGATGTATTATCTAGTGGATTTTTACCGTGTTGCAAGCGAAGGAAACCAGCACATTGTGTGAACGCTGCAGGACCTAAACGCGGTACTTTTAGCAATTCCTTACGACTTTTAAATACGCCATTCTCTTGACGGTATGCAACGATGTTTTTAGCCACTGTACTAGAGATACCTGCAATATGTTGCAAGATAGCTGGAGATGCTGTGTTGAGCTCTACCCCAACGTGGTTTACTACAGTTTCAACCACTTGATCTAGGGTATGAGTCAATTGCTTTTGATTTACATCATGTTGGTATTGACCTACGCCGATAGATTTTGGATCGATCTTAACAGATTCAGCTAATGGATCTTGTACTCGGCGCGCAATCGATACGGCACCGCGTATGGTTACGTCTAAATCTGGTAATTCATCGATAGCCAATTTAGAAGCAGAGTATACAGATGCGCCCGCTTCATTGGTGATGATGTAGTGGCAGTCTAATTTTTCCTCTTCAATCATGGTGGAAGCAAACTGCTCTGTTTCATAGGATGCAGTACCATTACCAATAGATAAGAGAGTAACCTTAAACTTACGGATTTTATCTGCCAATACCTTTTGCGCTTCTTTGCGAAGCTTTTCACTATTAGTTAAATAGTAGGCACCATAATCTAGCACATTACCTTGTTGGTCGATGATAGCCATCTTACAACCTGTACGGTAACCAGGGTCAAGGCCCATGATAACATGACCTGCCAAAGGCGGTTGTAACAATAGATTCTTAAGGTTTACACCAAATACCTTGATAGCTTGTTCGTCCGCATTTTCCGTCAACTCATTACGGATATCACGCTCTAGAGCAGGGAAAATTAGACGTTTATACGCATCGGCTACTGCAGCCGCTTTATAGTCTGCGAAGATGGATTTTGGATTTTTCTCTAACCGTTGCACCATGTAAGCAACATAAGTATCACCTGGTACGGTAAGGGCTAATTTCAAAGCTCCTAATTTTTCACCGCGATTAACCGCCAAGATACGGTGAGACGGCATTTGTCGAACCGGTTCAACATATTCTGCGTATTGCAAGAACTGTTGTTGTATCTCTTCATCACCAGTCAACTCAGCTTGAATAAAGCCTTCGTTCCACATCTTTTTACGCAAATATGCACGGAAGTCTGCACTATCACTAACAATTTCCGCTACGATATCTGATGCACCTTGAATAGCGTCCTCCGGTGTTGGCACCTCTTCCGTTACAAATTCTTTAGCGATCTCTAATGGATCGCCAGAGGTAACTGTATCGTTAAGGATCATTTCCGCTAACGGCTCTAATCCACGTTCACGGGCAATCATAGCACGGGTACGTTTCTTAGGACGATACGGTAAATAGAGATCCTCTAACTCTTGAAGCTTTGTTGCTGCTTCTAAGGACTTCATCAACTCGTCGGTCATCTTTTCTTGCTCTGTAATAGATGCAATGATTTCTTGGCGACGTGTTTCCAAGTTGCGCAGATATTTAATGCGTTCTTCAATGGTGCGCAATTGCTCATCTTGCAATTCGCCCGTTACCTCTTTACGGTAACGCGCAATAAATGGCACCGTATTGCCTTCGTCTAATAATTCTACGGCAGCTTGCACCTGCTTTGGCTTAACATTTAATTCACTGCCAATAATGGCAAACATTCTTTCACTCATTTAGATGCCTTTCTGCGATAGGTTACAAAACGATGAGGATATGTATTCTTCTCATCCACCACGCCGTCTACAACGGATTCAATGGTGAAAGCCTCCTCTGAGAACTCTGGGAAAAATGCATCCCCTTCAAATTCGTGGTCTACTTCTGTAATGTACATCGTATCCACGTAAGGCAAGAAAGCCTCGTATACTTGAGCACCGCCGATAACATAGGCCGCATCAAGAACACGCGCTGCTTCTGAAGCCGCCTCAGGACTATGGAAAATCTTAACTCCTTCTGGCGCATCAAAGCCCTTATCACGGGTAATCACCCAGTGCTCACGATTTGGCAACAAGAACGGCAAACTTTCAAAGGTCTTACGGCCCATAATGATGACATGACCTGTCGTTTTCTCTTTAAAGAATTTCAAATCATTCGGCAAGTGCCAAATCAAGGTATTATCTTTACCGATCACACGATTATGTGCTACGGCTACGATTAATGCTAACATACTGGCCTCTTTCGGTTAATGCTATATGGCAACAGTCATAAATTATGCTATTTAGCAATGTCTACGAACACAATACTATATAGCAACAGCCATACATATTATGCTATTTAACAATTGTCATGAATATAATGCTATACAGCAACAGTCATGGACAATTTACCTAGATGTTCATACCCGTCTAATGTAACGTCCTCTGGTGTGAAGTCATAGAAGTCTTTTACCTCAGGATTCACAATAATTTTTGGAGCTGACAATGCTTGATCGCGACGTGCTAATTGCTCGCGCAATGCTTCTACATGGTTTTCATAGACATGAGCATTGTTGATAACATGAGTAAATTTACCAGGTTTAAGACCGGTAACTTGGGCAATCATGCATTGTAATGCTGCATATTGAGCTGTATTAAATGGAACGCCAAGGCCCATATCGCCACTACGTTGGATGAGCATGCAGTTTAAGTGTCCATCAGCTACGTCCCATAATGTTTCATACGCACATGGTTGCAATGCCATATCATCTAAATCTTCAATATTCCACAATGTAACAATCATACGGCGGCTATCCGGATCTTCCTTGATAGTCTTGATGAGCTTATCAAGTTGTTTGTACTTTGCAATTTGGTAACCATAAGCCTTACCAATAGTACCATCTTCACGCATCCACTCATCCCATACGCGCACGTTCATTTCTTGTAATTTACGTACATCGTTAGATTGCATTTGCCAAATCCATAACAATTCTTTTACCGCCGTTTTGAAAGCTACAAATTTTGTAGTCAAAATTGGAAATTCCTCTTGCAAGTCGAATTGCATAATTTGATGTGGCAATTTATAAGTTGCAACACCGGTACGATTTTGACCATACGTGCCGTGTTCTAAAATATTTTCAATAATACCGAGGTATTGTGTATCTGCTAGACTCATATGTCCCCCTAAATCTTATATATAATACGTCGAATAATACTAACCTTATATCTTACAATATATAGTACTATCATACTAAAAAATACATCGTACTACCATATATACAGTAAAATTTATTATCTCTTATATTCTGTAATGGCCTGTAAAAAGCTGAGGCCATATTTTTTCAATTTTGCTTCCCCTACGCCTTTAACATTGCCAAACTCACCTAATGTGGTTGGTCGTAAATTAGCAAGGTCAATGAGCACTGTATCAGGGAAGATAAGATATGGTCGAAGACCTGCTTCTTCAGCTAAGCGCTTACGATGTTGTCGTAAATGTTCAAATAAACCACCCGCCCCGGAACTAGCTTTTCCTCGTGATGTAGTAGACGTAGACCGACTAGTTCGAGATGGTACTGATACATGTTGTCTGATTTCCTCTACCTCTTTATGCCCAGCAAGGACCTCCTCAGCACCAGCCGTCAAGGATAGCACAGGATACTTACCTGAAGAACTACGCAAGTACCCAGAAGCTACAAACTGTTGGATGAGCCCTTTAATAGATTTCTCGTCTACATTACTTAGCAAACCAAAGACAGGCAGTGCATCGTGGCCTGCCCACATAATGCGGTCAGTTCGATCACCACGTACTATAGAGGTAATCATAGAGGCACCATAGCGCTCATCGGTCCCCATAATAGCACGGAAGATGGCCTTCGCCTCCTTCGTTACATTTACCTTATCACCGGAGCCTTTACAAGAACTACAATTATCACAAGTAGTCCAAACGGTGCTTTCACCAAAATAGTTAAGCATATATTTACGTAAGCAATTACTGCAGAAACAGTAGTCAATCATAGACTGTAATTTACGAAGCTCTACCTCTTGTCGCTCAGGCGTCTCGATGGACTGTTCAATCAAATACTTATGAACCTGTACATCCTGCCCACTGTAGAGCAAGATACATTCTGCAGGGGCTCCATCGCGACCTGCACGGCCCGCCTCTTGATAGTAGGATTCCATGTTGCGCGGCATTTGGTAATGCAACACATAGCGCACATTGCTCTTATCAATCCCCATGCCAAAGGCATTGGTAGCCACCATAACCTGCAATTTGTCATCTGCATAGGCATTTTGCATCTCACGACGCACCTCGTCGCTGAGCCCTCCGTGATAATGACCCACCTTAATGCCTGCACGGGTTAGATTTTCATACACCCGATCTACATCCTTGCGCGTCGCACAGTAGATAATACCATTTTCATTGGCATGTTGACGCACATAATGGACTACATAATCCATGCGTTTAGGTGTACGGATGACAGAGAAGGATAAATTAGACCGGTCAAAGCCCGTTACGTACACATTCGCATTATCGAGACCTAATAGTTTCTTGATATCATTTTCTACATATTTCGTCGCCGTCGCTGTGAAAGCACCTACGATAGGTCTCTTCGGTAGCGAGTTGAGCCACTCACCAATGAGCTGATAGGACGGTCTAAAGTCATGGCCCCACTCAGAAATACAGTGAGCCTCATCAACGATAACTTGAGCTATAGGCAATGCTCGCAATACATTACAGAAGAAATTAGAACCTAGTCGCTCTGGTGCAATATATAAGAGCTTAATCTTACCACTACGTACCTCGTACATAGTCTTATTAAACTCCGCTTGGGTAAGGGTACTATTAATGAGTGCCGCTGGAATGTTCTGCACTAATAGACCATCTACCTGGTCTTTCATAAGAGAAATGAGCGGCGAAAACACGATAGTAAGGCCCGGCTTACAAAGCGCAGGAATCTGGAAACAGATAGACTTGCCAGCCCCCGTCGGCATAATGCCAATTACATCTTCGTTACGTAACAAGGATGCAACGGGCGCCTCTTGAGCCGGTCTAAAGGAGGTATACCCAAAGTAGGTTTCCAACATACGCAATGCGTGTTGCTTCATTTGGGCCTGTTGGTTCGCCCCATCACGCTGTGTTCCCACAACGTTCTTTGTGGTTTGTTGTTGTTCCATAGGGCCCTCCTTTCATGTTCCAGAAATATACATACAAGACCATAATTACGACTATCAATGACGAAATTTCGTATACAAAACACGAAATATCATTTTTCCATTCTTATATTTTAACATATTTCATATGCCATTGGGCTTATTAGTATAAACGATTTATTAGTCCAACGTCTAATACATATGTAGAAAACCAATCTTCAAAATTTGTATAGAAACTACGTAATATCACGAAATTTTTACACTCTAAAGTGCTAATATATGGTACAATAGGAATTATTTATAATACTATAGAATAAAACTACAACCTAAGGAGGTCTTATATAGGCATGACACAAGACAACTTAATGATTATGATCGCCTTTGCCTTATACCTAGGACTCATGATGTATATCGGAGTCTACTATTACAGGAAATCTAATAGCATTGGTGATTACATCCTCGGTGGCCGACAACTAGGACCATGGATTACAGCACTTAGTGCGGAAGCATCAGATATGAGTGGTTGGATGCTCATGGGTGTGCCGGGCCTAGCGTATACTACGGGGATTTCTGGTGTATGGATTGCCGTAGGCCTCACATTAGGTACATGGGCGAACTGGAAATTCGTTTCTAGACGCTTGCGTAACCATACAGAGGTAGCTAGCGACAGTTTAACCTTACCGGATTACTTGAAGAATCGTTTCCACGATCAATCCCATTCGGTAGCTGTCATTTCCGCCTTATTTATCTTGATTTTCTTCTTGATATATACATCATCAGGGTTCGTAGCAGGTGGCAAGTTGTTCAATACCATCTTTGGTCTTGATTACACAGTGTCCCTCTTTATTACAGCAGGCATCGTCGTATTCTATACATTCCTCGGTGGCTTCCTCGCTGTATCTTGGACAGACTGTATCCAAGGGGCATTGATGTTCTTCGCCATCTTAGCAGTACCAATTACGGCTGCCATGTTTATGGGTGGCCCTATTGAAACATTCCAACTCATTCAACATGAGTTTCCGCAAGGACTTAGCCTATTTGGTGATCCATCTGATTGGTTCACATGGGCTATTGGCTTAATCTCTTCTCTTGGTTGGGGTCTTGGCTACTTCGGTCAACCTCATATCCTCGTAAGATTCATGGCTATCTCTGATGCGAAAGAGCTTAAGAAATCTACAAACATCGCCATGGTTTGGGTTATCTTATCCCTTATGGCAGCCATCGCTGTAGGCCTCATCGGTCACGTATATATGTTGCCTGATGTATTAGTAGGCACTGATGCGGAAACCGTATTCCTCATCATGACAGAACGTCTCTTTACTCCATTTGTAGCAGGTCTCATCTGGTCTGCAGTACTCGCAGCTATTATGAGTACCGCATCTGCACAGTTATTAGTAACAGCTTCTGCTATTTCTAACGACTTCTATGCCAATATCATTCATCCTAAAGCAAGTGATAAGGAATTAGTACTCGTAAGTCGTATCGTAGTACTTATCGTAGCATTGATTGCCATCTATATGGCGATGGATCCTGATAGCTACATCTTAACAATGGTTGCCTATGCATGGGCAGGCTTTGGTGCCGCCTTTGGTCCTGCCATCTTGTTCTCCTTATTCTGGAAACGTATGACACGTCATGGCTGTATCGCCGGTATCATCGTAGGTGGTTTAACAGTGCTCATTTGGAAACAATTTGGATTCCTCGGCCTTTACGAAATCGTGCCAGGCTTCATCTTCTCTTCCATCGCAATCTACGTAGTGAGTATCATGGGCAAATTACCGCCTCGTCCAGTCCTTAAGGATTACCGAGAAGCAGAAAAAATGCACGTTCTATAAATTAGAAATCGTCCATTTGAAAATTACATATATAAAAATAGAGCTAGTTGATTCAACGATCAACTAGCTCTTTTATTATGAGTATTGTTCTAGGCCTTCCTTAATAGCTTCTTTTACTTCTGCTACGAGGGATGCTGGTGAAAGTACTTTCACACTTTGCATATATTGAAGTGCCCAATACTTAAAGGCATCGTGATTAACACGTACACGGCATACAACGTCATCAGCTGTAACGCTGGTGAATTCCACATTGCCATCGAACCAATCTAAAATTTGATTCACAATGGAGCGCTTCGCCTTAAAGCTTACAGTAACAGATTCACCGCCGAACATGTAGATATGTTCTTTTACATATTGCGACACATTAAAGGTGCGTTGCTGATGATAGCCCTTTATCTCCCGTAAAGGTTTTCTCCGTTCGCTAAGCACCGTAATGTGCGCAATTCGATCGACACGTAATGTAGACATGTCATCATAATTTTCGTGATTCCCAACTAGGTAATAATGTCCCCGATTCATAACTAGTTGGAATGGATTGAATACATACTTCCGCTCCTTGTTATCTGGACCAAGATTAATATGTAAACGTTTATCCACGTCAGGTTGGCAATAAGCCAAGGAAATTTTTCTCCCCTTTTGTATTGCTTCTTCTATGAGATCAATGTTAAGGAATAAGTCCTGACTTCTATGAAGGTAACCCGTAGCACTTTCAATATCAATACCATGAGGCTTGAAATGAGAGCTCCCCAATTTAGCAACACGACTAATTAAATCCTTACGTTGAGATGCGGTAATATGGCGAGAAGCCAAAATACCATCAATTAATAATCTCAATTCTGAATCTTCAAAGGTATGAATCATATAGAAATCAGTACGGCGAATCGTGCCATCTGCTCCTACGGCAGACTCTTCACATTGAATACCAAAATCACCAGATTCATATAAATCATTTAAATGACGGCCTAAGGTCTTCCGATCGACGGATACCTCGTACCGCTCGGCTAATATACTGCGAATCTCTTCTTGAGATAAAGTATGATTAGCATCCGTTTCACTTTTCAGGATTTCTAGTATATATACTAGAACGGCCTTCTTAGATGCCATAAAAGACTCCTTTTACAAATAATACAATAAAAACAACATTGTAACTAATACAATATATAATATCATCCACAACACACAGGATGATGTTCACAAAAATACCCATACATAGTATACCATACTTTTCATATATGGTTCATTTATTTCTCATTAATTTTATCGATTTACTATACTTATTCAGCAATATTAAATAACTAAATGTAATAATTATTAAAAAAGATTAAATTAAATTATATAAAATAAAAACCCATTACTACTTAATACACATAAATGTTATAAGTATAATGGGTTTTATGTTTATTCTGAAGATTATATGAACCTCAAAATATATTCTTAGAATTCTAGCGATAGATTAAGAAAGACCATCAGTTTTCTTACTTCTAATAAAGCCTAATTGCTCCATACGCTTAGTTAATTCATTATAGAAGGCTTCCGCCATGGCATTTTGATGCTTACCAGTTTGGGCCTTGTCAGCGCTAAAGAGAGAATCCTTTATCTTCTTGATCAATGTAGATTTAGCTTTAGGTTTATTCAACAATTCCATAAACAATAAATCCTCTTCGGAAATATCACCAATGGCATCATTGAACATGTTTGCGCCATAAATATATTCACTACCACCGTCAGCAATAGCTTTCACAAAATTTGTAAAACGTGCTGGTACATAGGATAAGCCTTCCATATATTCCTGTTTATCAGGGAATGTTTTATAGAAGCGAATACCCCCCCGTACCATATGTTCAACGATAGCTTTATACAAACTACATACAGCTGGTTCTAAATCATCTTCAGATGCCTTAGCAGCATCATGAGCAGCTTTTAAAATGGCAAGAGCTTCAATCATATTGAAAGTGCCACCATCTTTAATAAGCGCTTTGAATGTATCTCGTACAAGGTCATTTTCAAACATTTCTAATGCTTCTTCATCAAAGAGGATTTGGAATACAAAACTATTTACGATAGTCCGTACAGGTACTGTATTCACCTTATCTGGATTAGCTACATCATAGTTAATATCCTTTGCAGCACGTTCTTTGCAAATAATAGACTTGCGGAATGTTGTATCAAGCATAAAGTCTAAATATTGTTCTTGATCCGCTTGGCTATTAGGAGCCAATTTTTCAAGCTTATCGGCGATGCTTTCATCATAGGTACGAACCATGGATAATGTCAAATCTGCATCACATACATATGTAAGATTGTGAGCTTTCAAATGATCATTGAATTGATAGAAGTAACATGGATCATTATGAGGCTCTAAATGGTCATGACCTACATAATAATCATCCTTTTGCATAACAGAACGCAAAGCGCCTAAGAATTTACTATTACGTTCCTTAAGGTTGTCATAATTAAGAATTTGAGAACCTACTAAGCTGCCCACAGTCTTACCGCGCAATACCTTTTCTTTATGTGTTAATTCATCATGATCACGATTAGCAAATAGCATGAGCTGACGCACCTCTTCCATCGTATGCCAGCCAGGATATGTATTATATGACACATAGGCAATACCATTATCAGCCAAATGATTGGATATAATATCGAGCAATTTATCCTTCATCTCATCGCTAATCCAAGAGTAAAAACCATGAGCGATAATGTAATCAAAGGTTCCTAAGGTCTCATCAAAGTTCATAATATCCCCTTGAATTAGAGATACATTATCCAACTTAGCATCACTAATAATTTTGTTTCCCTTCTCTACTTGATCTTGAGAAAGCTCTATACCTACAAAGGTCGCTTCTGGATTATGTACAGCTTGAGAAATAATATTTCCACCATAGGTAGCACCTAATTCAAGGACACGAGCTGTCTTTGCAGGCGGAGTATTAAGACCTACAAGTGTACCATACGCTTCTAAATACGCAGGTGTTGTAAATGGAAATGGATAGGATTTATAGCCTAACTCTTTATATATTGTTTGTTGCATATCATCTGTTGTGATCTGTTGGTTATCCTTAGCCATAAGCACCTCTATATTACGATTAAAATTACCTAGTTATCTATCAATGTAACAATGCAATATACTTACGTATAACTGCATAACTATCTAATATTATATCAAATTCCTAATATATTACCTATGGTAAAAGCATTAGTAACATAGGAATAACAGATTCATGACGTGCCCCTATTAATGTAAGATAGACTCAAACATATGGAAGATATAATTTTATATACAAAAGAGGCACCCTCGAGAGGGTGCCTCTTATCAGTTCTTAGTCGTTAAATAACGAATTATTTTACGTCTTCGAAACCTTTTTGTAAGCGAACATAGCTTAAGCGACGATCTTTAGCGTCTTGTTCAGTTTTAGCGAACAATTCTTCTGCAACATCTGGAGCTGCTTTAGCCAAGGAAGCGTAACGAACTTCACCTTTAAGGAAGTCTTGGAAGTTTTCAGTTGGTTCTTTGGAATCCAAGGAGAATGGATTTTTACCTTCTTCTTTAAGTTGAGGGTTGTATCTGTAAAGATCCCAGTAACCAGCTGCAACTGCTTTACGTTGTTCTTCTTGAGCTTTACCCATACCAGCTTTGATACCGTGGTTGATACATGGGCTGTAAGCGATGATCAAGGAAGGACCTGGATATGCTTCAGCTTCTGCAACAGCTTTCATCAATTGGTTTTTATCTGCACCCATAGCTACTTGTGCTACGTATACATAACCATAAGACATAGCCATCATGCCAAGGTCTTTTTTCTTAGTACGTTTACCAGAAGCTGCGAATTGAGCAACTGCTGCGATATTAGTGGATTTGGAAGCTTGACCACCAGTGTTGGAGTATACTTCAGTATCGAATACGAAGATGTTGATGTCTTCGCCAGAAGCTAATACATGGTCAACACCGCCGAAGCCGATATCGTATGCCCAGCCGTCACCACCGAAGATCCAGTGGGAACGTTTGATCAAGAATTGTTTTTTCTCAAGAATTTCTTTCAATTCTGGAGTTGTAGCACCTTCAGCTTCGATAGCTGCTACTAAACGTTCGGAACGTTGACGAGTTGCTGCACCAAGGTTAGCGAATTCGATCCATTGTTCCAAAGCTGCTTTCAATTCGCCTGTAGCAGTTTCTACAGCTTTAGAAGCTACTTCAACTAATTGTTGACGGATTTTCTTAACGCCGATGAACATACCATAACCATACTCAGCATTGTCTTCGAACAAGGAGTTTGCCCAGGAAGGACCTTGACCTTGTTGGTTAGTTGTGTATGGAGATGCAGGCATGGAAGCACCCCAGATGGAGGAACAACCAGTTGCATTGGCAATCATCATGCGATCGCCGAACAATTGAGTTAACAATTTAGCGTAAGGAGTTTCACCACAACCTGCGCAAGCACCGGAGAACTCGAACAATGGTTGTTCGAATTGGGAACCTTTAACAGTTTCCTTCTTCATAGGGTTTTCTTTTACAGGAAGGTTAACACCATAGTTCCATGCTTCAGCTTGTTCGATTTCGGAATCGATGGAAGTCATTACGATAGCTTTGCCTTTAGGAGCTGGACAGATATCAACACAGTTACCGCAACCCAAGCAATCTAATGGGGATACTGCGATACGGAATTGAAGGTCTTTAGCGCCCAATGCAGGGATTGTATCGAAATGTTCTGGAGCTGCAGCCACTTCTGCTTCAGTTGCCAAGATTGGACGAATTGTAGCATGTGGACATACGAAGGAACATTGATTACATTGGATACAGTTTTCTGGTAACCATTTTGGAACGAACAATGCAGGACCGCGTTTTTCGTATTTAGCAGTACCAGCAGGTAATGTACCGTCTTCGTAACCAGCGAATGTGGATACAGGAAGATCATAACCAGCTTGTGCATTGATTGGTTGTGCAATGTTTTGAACGAAGGATGGGCAAGATTCGCAACCAGGTTTAACTGCGTGACCGCCTTCATCAACAGCGTTTTTCCAGTCAGCAGGAACATCTACTTTAACCAAAGCGTTAACGCCTTGATCGATAGCAGCGTTGTTCATGTCAACGATATTTTGACCTTTTTTACCGTAAGAAGTTACTACGGATTCTTTAAGGTATTTAACAGCGTCATCTACAGGGATGATTTCAGTCAATTTGAAGAATGCAGCTTGAGTTACCATGTTGATACGACCGCCCAAACCGATTTCGGAAGCGATTTTCGCAGCGTTGATGATGTAGAAGTTCAATTCTTTTTCTGCGATTTGACGACGTAATTTAGCAGGTAAATGTTCGTTCAATTCTTCAGGAGACCAAGTACAGTTCAATAAGAATGTACCACCTTTTTTGATGCCGCGGATCAAGTCGTATTCATGTACGTAGGATTGACGGTGACATGCTACGAATTGAGGTTCAGTAATCAAGTAAGGCAAGTTGATTGGGTTTTTACCAAAACGAAGGTGAGACATTGTTACGCCACCAGACTTTTTGGAGTCGTAGTCGAAGTATGCTTGAGCATACATGTCAGTGTGGTCACCGATGATTTTGATAGCGGATTTATTCGCACCTACAGTACCGTCAGAACCGAAGCCCCAGAATTTACATTCAGTCAAACCAGGAGTTTCAACTTCTACGCCTTCAGCACGATCTAAGGACAAGAATGTAACATCATCATTGATACCCAATGTGAAGAATTTCTTGCCGTTTTCAGCAGCCAAGTTATCGAATACAGCTACGATGTCTGCAGGGATAACGTCTTTGGAGCTCAAACCATAACGACCAGCGATAACTTTTACGTTACGGCCACCGTCGATTACAGCAGCTTGTACGTCCAAGAACAATGGTTCAGCCAAAGCGCCTGGTTCTTTAGTACGGTCAAGAACTGCAATGCGTTCTACTGTTTGAGGAAGAGCTTTCAACAAACGATCTGTTGCGAATGGACGGAACAAGTGAACGTTGATGAAACCAACTTTACGGCCCAATTTGTTTAAGTAGTCAACAGTGGATTGAACTACTTGAGCGGAGGAACCCATAGTTACGATTACGTCAGTTGCATCAGGAGCACCATGGTAGTTGAACAATTGGTAGTTAGTACCAGCCAATTTGTTAACTTCGTTCATGTAGTGTTCTACAACGTCAGGAACGTTCAAGTAGAATTTGTTGGATGCTTCACGATGTTGGAAGTAAACGTCAGGGTTTTCTGCAGTACCACGAGTTACAGGAGCATCTGGGTTTAAAGCGTTTTTACGGAAAGCTTTAACAGCGTCCATGTCAACCAATGGTTTTAAATCTTCATAGTCCCAGATTTCGATTTTTTGAATTTCGTGGGATGTACGGAAACCGTCGAAGAAGTTAATGAAAGGTACACGAGTTTTAATAGCTGTCAAGTGAGCTACAGCGGACAAGTCCATTACTTCTTGTACAGAGGATTCAGCAAGCATAGCGCAGCCAGCTGCACGAGCAGCCATTACGTCTTGGTGGTCACCGAAGATAGCCAAAGCATGTGCAGCCAATGCACGAGCAGCTACTTGGAATACACCTGGAAGTAATTCACCTGCTACTTTATATAAGTTAGGAAGCATCAATAACAAACCTTGGGAAGATGTGAAAGTTGTTGTTAATGCACCAGCTTGTAAAGAACCGTGAGTTGCGGCAGCAGCACCTGCTTCAGATTGCATTTCTACAACTTGAACAGTGTTGCCGAAAATGTTTTTACGACCAGACGCAGCCCATTCGTCAATGTGTTCTGGCATTGGGGAAGATGGAGTGATTGGGTAAATCGCAGCAACTTCTGTAAAACCATAAGAAACGTGAGCAGCCGCTTGGTTGCCGTCCATAGTTTTAAATTTACGACTCATGTGATTATTGCCTCCTTAAGCATTTAGCAAAAATAGAACACTTGCTTAATCTATCATTATGTTTAGGAATAACAACCATTACAAACTTGCGCACATGAAAAAATAATGCAATAATATATATGTTATATATAATATGGCATTATGTGTGAACATACTTTTGTAGTGGGCACAACCATAATTCCTAATATCATAACTTGATATAGCCCTATAAGCACATTATAACGTGCTGGGCCCTATCAACGCAACACATACAGTGACTGTCGCTTTGCCAATATTGCTATCCATGCTTTACATAAAGTAATAGCTAATTGCGTTATAGTAATAACTATTCTCATTTAGTTTAGGTCACTTCCTATAACCAAGTTTTATTTTTAGGGGGTTAATTATGGATTTTCATCATTTGAAATACTTCGTTGAAGTAGCTGATCAAAAAAGCTTTAGTAAAGCTGCGCGGAATTTGCACATCTCCCAATCCGCTATCAGCCGTACTATTAAAGCTTTAGAAGACGAACTTGGTGTTGTTCTCTTCATGCGTAATGCTAAATCTGTAGAACTTACTGATGGGGGTACCATCTTCTTAACCCACGCAAAACGCGTAGTATTCATGTTTGAACATCTTAAAACTGATTTTGAAAACGAGTTTCGTTTGGAGCAAGGTTCCATCAGAATTGGTATTCCACCAATTACCGATGCACCTATCTTTGCACAGCTTTTAGGGGAGTTCAAAAAAGTATATCCACAAATCGAACCAGAACTTTATGAACAAGGTTCTAAAAAAGTTGAGATCAGTGTTCAAGAAGGCTTAATTGATATTGGTATCATTTGTACGAAACCAAATCCTAAAGAATTTGAGTCCTTCTACCTCACTAGTGACCCACTTTCCGTTATCGTTCCAAAATCTAGCCCTCTAGCGAAAGAAAAAGAAATTCGTTTAGAAATGCTAGCTGATGAATCCTTCGTATTGCACAAAGACAACTTTAACTTGCATGACGAAATCATCAAAGCTTGTAAACATACAGGTTTCCAACCTCATATCGTATTTGAAACAAGCCAACGTGATCTCATGTTGCAAACAGTTAGTGCAGACCTTGCTATCGCATTGTTGCCATCTCGCCTCTGCCCTGAGGTTGGTGAAAACACTGAGGTTGGTTCCAAGGTCGTTGTACGTCCACTCGTACCAGAAATCATTCATACACTTTATGTTATTTGGAAAAAAGGTCATTACCTCTCCCACGCTTCTCGCTTTTGGTTAGACTTTGTAAATTCCAAATTACCATTACCTGGATTACAACTCGAGGATCGTCAATAATGAACAAACCATCTGGGCTCGCATCTAAATTGCGAGCCCTTTTGAAAGCTAAAGAAGCTCCCATGTGGGGCATTATCATTGTGCTGGTTATCGTTATCATATTCCAGCAAATACAAATCTCTGAATTACAATGGCGTGTCGATGAAGACCACGATGGCTCTACCATCGACAGTGTAGCAGGTCGTCTTTACATTCTTGAAGGGATGGCTAATAAACATAGCGACCAACTAGACGAAATCCTAAAAGATATTCGTCAGCTACAAAATGACGGTGCCAAGTACGACTGGGAACTAAAACAATTACAATGGTTACATCCAGAACTCAAAGTCCGGCCACCAGAAGCAAATCCTTCCCCATTTAAATCGACGGATTTAAACCTCGATATGAACCCTGGGAAAGTGCCGGATGTAACAAAATAATAAAAGCCAGATACGGTAAATACATACTTAAAAGTATTTACCTTGTATCTGGCTTTTTATTATATCTACCTTAATCCGTTTGAACTACAGTAATAGCTTTTATCTTTTTATCAAGGGGAAGGCGATTATATAACCAAAAATTTTTATTATAGTTTTTTTCCCATTCACTCACAACTGAATAGTGCCTATGATGAAAATTACCTTTATCATCTATATAAAGAAAGAGATCTTTTTGAGCCATAACACCAAAGCCCATGGCATCCAAAGTGTACCCCTTATGAACACCATCATTTGTATTTAAATAATCTCGTAACTCTGCTTCACGAGATGTATCAACCCATCCTAATTCCAACACTCTACTAACTAACGTATCTTCAGCAGCCTTATAAGCTTTATTTGCAGCTATAAGTCCCTTATCTGGAAAACCTTGAACATCCTCTTGATATCCAAAGGCTGTCACAACTATAAGTTTTCCCGTTCCATACTGATTCTCATAAGAAATAATCGGATCTGCTACTGTAATAACTTTCTCTACAAAAGGATTCCATAATATTGAATCAATATAATGCTCTTGAGTTTTATACTCTACAATATATTTAGTCTCACCTACATCATTACCGGTCGGTTTTATTTTAACCATACCATCATCATGAGTAAGAATATTAAAATCCACGTAATATGCTGATACATAGTAATTGCCTAATATAGGCTTCAATTGACTCTGTAATTTATCTATCGTCTTACGTTGTTCTATATCACTAATATATTTAGCACGCCCTAAATTCTTAACAGCTAACTCCCATGAATCATAAGGACCTGAAACTTTAACAACGTCACGGTTGTACACTGCAATTTTCTCAAAGGCAGCTCTACCTTCACCCGTCGGATCATGTAATGATATCGCACTTACAGATACGCCTAGTGTAAAAGTTGTTAATACGGTTGCTAATAATAACGTTCTATACATAGTATCCTCTCTCTATTTACTGTAGATTACATTACTCTTATTATACATAAAACAATATATTTACTAAAAGAAAAAGAGCTATATATTTATTCAATATCCGTCATAGAAAAGAATAAAAAATATAGCTCTTTTAAATTTGTAATTTTAATATTTAACTTAGTCGTCTTTGTGTTCCATAGATTTTGGTAATGTCAAAATCAAGAGCGCTGCAAGGAACATACAAGCACCCATTACATAGTAACCGTAAGTAAAGCTACCTGTATGACCATTGATGAAACCAAGCATGTAAGGACCTACCCAGCCCCCCATGTTACCAGAGGAGTTAATAAGGCCCATCGCACCCGCCGCAGCAGCACCGGATAAGAATGTAGTTGGCATAGTCCACCATACACCCATGCCACCGTAAACCCCTACAGCAGTTAAGCAGATAAAGAATAAACTAATTTCTGGAGATGGACTATGTGGTGTTGCTAAGAAGCCAATAGTACCAATGAATAATGTAGTGGCCACGTGCCAGCGTTTTTCATTGCGCTTTTCAGAGGAATAACCACAATATACTTGTACAAGTAATGCAGCAGACATTGGAATCGCAATAGACCATGCTACAACACTTGGTGGCCAACCAGATAAGCTTTTAAGCACTTGAGGCATCCAGAAGCTAAAGCCCCAGAAGCCAATAACCCATAAGAAGTAAATTAACGCTAAACGCAATACTTTGGGATCTTTTAAAGCTTGCCATGTAGTATATTTCTTTACAGCTTGCTTTTGTTGCTCTTCTTTTTCAAGTTCAGCCTTAATATACGCTTTTTCCGCATCAGTTACCCAAGACGCATGATCTGGACGTTCTTTCATCCAGAATGCGAAAATGAACGCAAAAATTACAGCAGGAATAGCTTCAACGATAAAGAGTGTGCGCCAGCCATGAAGGCCAAAGAATGTTGTATCAAGTAAGATACCTGCCAATGGACCACCGATGATATTAGAGAACAATAAAGATGTTAACATCAAGGAGATCGCCTTTGCACGTTCCTTTGGCAAGAACCAATTTGGAATCAATAATGAATAAATTACAGGATATAAAGAGGCTTCACATAGACCAAGGAGGAAGCGATAGATATAAAACTCCAATTCTGTGGTCATCGTCGTCATAAGAATACAGACTAGTCCCCAACTAAACATAATACGTGCCACCCAATGCATAGCATTACAGCGCGCAGCGATTAGAGATGCAGGGACTTCAAATAAAACATAGCCAATAAAGAATATGCCAGCCCCCATACCAAATACCTCTGGTGTCAACCATGGTAAATTCTCCTTCATGGTCAAGCCTGCATAGGCAATGTTTACACGGTCCAAAAAGGCAATAATAGAAACAATAAATAATGGCAGGACTACATGGAGCATACGCCGCGTCGTAAAGTCCTTAAAATCGATGGCCCCACTTTGAGGCTCTGGTGTAGATGAGTTCATATAATTCCTTTCTACTACTTAAGATATTACATACCTTATTATCTTAAGAAAACAAAAGTCCTCTGTCAATGGAATTTTATAGAGTATAGAAATAACAAATAGGAATAGTAAAACCAAAATAATGACATATAAAATAGAAAAGGTATATTCGCTAGAAATGACTGTATAAAATAAAAAAGCACTTTATAGTATGAATATATCTCTATCACAAGAGAAGAAAATACTATAAAGTGCTTTCATATTAATTAGTCTTAACAGGATCATAATCAGCAGGCACTGGAGCAACGATACTCACAAAGACAATATCTTCCGTTCCAGTATTTTTTGCACCATGACATTCACCCTTTTTAGATACTATAACTTGCCCCTTTGTAAAAGGCACCTCTGTATTAGGCGTTGGATAAAATACACCCTTGCCTTGCAATATAACCCATATATCATCAGAGTGATGATGATAATGTTTTGGTAAGATTTGACCAGGTTTAATAACCCATACTGAACCACCTGTGGAATCAGTTTGATAAAATGGCGTCCTAACAGCGTTCTCCAAACTTTCAACTTTCACAAGTTCCATATCAAAAACACGTTGATCACTCATAATGCTCACACCTTTCATTGATTAACAACTACCGAGTTCCAGATGCGTATTCACCCATATTAATATCTAGAACCTCTCGAACGGGCTGGATTAAAGAATCCTCGTATTGAACCTTCCACTGAATATCCTGATTCATCTCGCCATTTTGTAACCCCGCAATGGTTTCCCCATCACCTATTATATTACCGTGTTCGAAAATATAATTCAACACATTATAAGCATGAAATACTACATGATTAGGATCTACACCGTGAAAGTGATACTGTAAATCAGGTAAAAATAATGTACTCATACCCACAGAATCTACCATCATATCATTGGTACCTTGAATACTAAAATAACGCACATTTACAGCATAATACATGAAACGAGTCACCTCTTTATCAGGATGATTTTCAATCGATTCTCGACTTAAGAACTTACGAGATGGTCCAAATACAACGGCTTTACAAGAGGGATATAATTCTAGTAATGCATCTACATACTTTACAAGCATATCTGCACGTTCTTTGGCCGCTAAACCAGAGGCTAACATATCCGTAGCAAACACCCTGTATTGGCACTCTGCTAATAACTCATCCACATTTGGACAATCCCATACCTGACTACGATCAAAATCATCTAATACAGGCTTATCGATTTTCTCACAATTCGTCACCATCAAGGTCGGTGGAATATCTGCATCAGTATCCTCGTAATGCACCTTATAATTCTGAGGTGCAAAACCTGCGGAATCACGACGATGATCAAAACAATCCACAGGTCCTAAATACTTTGTGAGTACCTCTACCATTGTATCGCGGCCAGGCATATCACACTGCTCTGGCATCAATAACTCAACGAAAAAAATACCACCTGGTCGGACTGAAGTATCTGTTAAATCTTGTTTAAAAACTTGGCTCATATGCTCTCTCCTATAGTTAAAGCGTAATATAAAATGCATCCTTTATCCTATAGTATATCGGATGTTTATAAGTACTACAATTACGTAACCAATGTTTTATAAATAATATAAAGTCTATATTTTGACTACAGGTTAGAGTAATTTCTATATACTGTGACATCACGTTTATATGATTTAAACATAGGGATTCATATTCAGGTTCAAGCTGTTTACTATTCTCTAATGTTTGTAGAAATTTTGCATATAAATAATCAATACTTTCATAACGATTACCAACCTTACAATCCCCCATATCAAATAGGTTACGATAAGAAATATCTCCAGGCAATACAGACATCCAGTTTAAGGCATACTCTGATACACCGAATACTGTATTTTCTGGATTAGGCCCATCTAAATCATCCTGTAACCACGCTGATATTATTTGGTACATATTTAGTATTTCATATTCGCCTATTTCACCATAAAACTCACCTAACCCATCTAGATCAATCTCTAAATTGGCAATACAACGATACATAAAAACTACCTCCTAAAAGTCTCCAATCTTCTTATAGTAAAAGTATAACTATAATCATGTACCATATTTGCCACATTAGACTTTATTTCTATCTTTGAAGTTAATAATAAAACAACGCATAAATTCAAAAAGACCCGCTTCATGGTCCTCGAACTCATGGAGCGGGTCTTTGTATTAACTTACTAGCATGGGATGGTGAGTTGACAGCGAAACCCAAACGGACTCTACCGGACTCCAACCCCTACTCAATTATAGAGGTTTACGAACCACGTCAAGGATAGAACCATCGCGGTATTCTACGATTGCCACGATGTCTTCGTCTTTGTCGGATACAGGGATATCTTGTGGTTTACCTACCAAGTCGAATGCTAATTGTTGTAATTCTTCAATTGTGTAGATAGGCAAGTTGCTATCTTTGAAGCGTTCAATCAAATCAGTACGAGCTGGGTTGATTGCAATACCGTATTCAGTAACAAGTACATCAACGGAGGAGCCTGGTGTAATTACAGTTGCAACTTTGTCACGGATCATTGGCAAACGACCACGGATCAATGGACAAGTAATAACTGTACATTTAGCACCTGCTGCTGTATCGGAGTGACCGCCAGAAGCGCCCATCAATACACCGTTAGAGTCAGTCATTACGTTTACGTTGAAATCAAGGTCGATTTCAGTAGCACCAAGGAATACTACGTCTAGGTAGTTTGTAGTGCAGTCAGTCCATGGGTTAGCATACATGGAAGCGGACATTTCGATGTGTGCAGGGTTTTTATCTAAAGAAGCTGCTGCAGTTGTATCGAATGTTTGAGTATCGTAAATTGCACGAATCAAGCCTTCTTCAAGCATACCAGTCAAGATACCAGTAGCACCACCGATAGCGAAGCCACCTACTTCACCGCGTTTGCGAAGTTTTTCAGCGATGAATTTTGCAACTGTCAATGGAGCACCGCCAGCGCCCAATTGAAATACGAAACCATCTTTAATGATGCCTGCTTGGTCAAGGAATTCACCAGCTAGTTCAGCAATTTTAATTTGGATAGGGTTTTTAGTGAAACCTACCGCACCAGAAGCGATACCTTCTGGATCACCAATGCTTTCAACCTCAACAACATAATCTACATCAGTTTGAGGAATTGCATAGTTGTGTACATAATCAACCAAATTATCAGTGATGATAACAGTTTTGTCTGCATAGTGAGAGTCAACTTTAGCATAGCCAAGTGCACCACATGCGGATTTACCCATACGACCAGTAGCATTACCACGTGGATCAGCTGTAGGAGCACCCATAAAAGCTACGTCGATATGAACTTCGCCAGATTCGATAGCACGAGCACGACCACCATGAGAACGAATCACTACAGGGCGTTTCAATACGCCTGGGTTTTGAGTTAAGAATTTACCAAGACGATCGCGCAAGCCAGATGTTTCGATAGCTGTTACAGTACCATCTTGAATCATTTCTACCAAGAATTCATGGCATGGGGACAAGGAAGAAGATGCGATAGTAATATCTTTGATACCTTTTGCTTGTACGCGTTCCATAACCATTTTCATTACATAGTCACCGTTACGCAAATGATGATGGAAGGACAATGTCATGCCATCTTTTACGCCAACCTTTTCGATTGCTTCATCGATAGAAGCAAGTACTTTATTTGTACCAACACGGCTCATGTGTACAGGTTTACCTGCGCGATGAGCTTTAGGTTCGATTGCGAATTCACCTTGATATACTTCGCGACCTTCTAGTGCTGGGATATTTGTTGGGATATCGCGACCTACTTTATTTAACATCGTATTCTGCTCCTTCCTCTAATTCAACTTTAATGCCTGCTGCACGTGCTTTATCAACTACGCGTTGTGCACGAACTACGATAGGACCATCGATCATTTTACCATCTACGGAGATTACGCCTTTATTGTTGCGCAATGCATCTGCATAGCTGTTCAATACCTTAACGGAATGAGCGATTTCTTTTTCGTCAGGAGTGAATACTTCGTGGATAATTTTGATTTGGCTTGGGTGGATACAAGATTTGCCATCATAGCCCAAAGCTTTAATGAATTCAACTTCTTCGCGGAAGCCTTGTGGGTCTTTCACGTCGGAGAATACAGTATCGATTACGCGGATACCTGCTTCACGCGCCGCATGAAGGATTGTTTGACGAGCGAACAACAATTCAACAGCTGGTTTATGTTTACCTGTGCGAAGGTCTGCACGATAGTCTTCAGCGCCAAGAGCGATAGCAACTACGCGAGGACCATGGCAGATTTCACGAACATTATATAAGCCGCGGACGGATTCAATAGCCACGATAATGTTGATTGTACCTTCCGGCCAACCGTTAGCTTTTTCTACTTCTTCAATTTTCTTCGCTACGATTTCAACTTCAGATACGTCTTCAGTTTTAGGTAAACGAATCATATCAGGTTTAGCTGGAACGATTACATCAAGATCGTCATAGCCATAAGGAGTTTGTGTAGGATGGTTGATACGAACAACTGTTTCTGCACGGAATTTACGAGATTTCAATGCTTCTGCAGTTAAAAGACGAGCTGTATCTTTTTCTGTAATAGGCACAGAATCTTCGATATCGATCATAATGGAGTCAGCACCGTGAATGTCAGCACTGTTAATCATTTTAGGTGTATTACCAGGTACGAACATCATGGAACGAGACAAGCGTTTTTTAGCAGCCTCTGTTAATGGATTTGTTTTAACTTCTGGGAATGTTTTATCGTTAGCCATTATGCTTTGCTCCCCCTTTCCAATGCGCCTAATACGCGAGCTTTAATTGTGTAATCCCAAGCATTTTTGTCTTGTACAATTACTTTTACGCCATCAAAACCAGCTTCTTTTACTGTGTTTAAGATAACGGATTTAATTTGGTCGCCGTATTGGCGGATAACTTTGGATGTTAATTCAATTTCGATACCGCTAGCAATCGGTTCAACCGTTACTAATGCATCATTTTTTTCGTCGAAGCCAGCTTGTGCAGCTTTTACTAATTGTGCCATGTTGCATCCTTTCACTAAAAAATATATCAAAGGGCAAAGACCAGACGTGTCGCGAATGTCTGGTCCGTGCCGTTAAAACAATGTTAATTTTAAGATTGTATGATTAGCCAATCATACCGATGAAAGTCCACCAAGGGATACCTACTACAAAGAGTAGAATCCAACTCAATACCGCTAAGATAGCACCAGCAGTCCACCAATCTTTCAAGTTGTTATAACCTGCAGAGTAGATGATTGGACCAGGGGATGCACCGTAGTGAGTTACAAGACCACCAAACGCATTTGTTGCAAGTAATACAAGACCAAACATAACTGGGTCTACACCTGCCGCCATACCTACAGTTAAGAATACTGGAAGCATAGACGCAATGTATGCAGTACTGGAAGCGAATAAGTAACGAATTACAACGCTGATACCAGAAAGAATCAATACAACGATGAGCGGAGACACATCGAGTGCCAAGTTTGCTTGCATATATGCTGCAAGCCAAGCAAAGAATTTAGCTTTTGTTAAAGCAGTGGATAAACCAAGGATAGCACCAAACCAGATGAATGTGTTCCAAACAGCTTTAGTTTGAACCATGTCATCCCAAGTAATGATACCAGCGAAGAACACAATAGTCATAGCTACTAATGCTACTGCTGTTGGGCTCAAGTCAAAACCGATGGAAGGCAATGCCCAACCGATAAGAGCAAGAATAAATACAACTGCTAAGATTTTTTCAGACATTTTCATAGGTCCTAATTTAGCAAGACCATCAGCAGCTAATTTCTTATTATCAATTTTTACTGCTTCCGGACGGTCGATCCAGTAACCTACAAGTGGTACGAAGATCAACATTACAAGACCAGGAAGAGCTAAGGCTAAAGCCCATTCAGCCCATGTCATGTTAAGACCAGTGATTTTAGTAACAAAGTCCAAAGCCAACACGTTAGGAGCCATAGCTGTTAAGAACATGAAGGATGTAATTTTTGTTACGAAATAGCCATTCATCAAGATGAAGGAACCACCGCGTTTAGCAGTATCGCCAGGATAGGAACCGATAGATTCAGCGATGGATAAGTTAATTGGATATACGATACCAGCCGCACGTGCTGTGTTAGAAGGTGTAGCTGGAGATAATACTAAATCAAGAAGTGCTGTTACATAACCAAGACGTAATACAGTAGAACCGAATGCGTTAATCAAATGGTAAGCAACGCGGTGACCAAGACCAGTTTTACCAAACGCAACACTCAAGGAGAACGCAGCGATGATCATCCACAATGCAGTGGAGCCATAACCTACCAAGATATCTTTTGCATTGTCTAAGAATAATGCAGATGCAGATAATACAGCTAATAAAATAATTTGAATTGGGTATGGTTTTAAAATCAAACCTACGATACCTGCAATGTAGAAGCCTAAGAGGCGCCACGCCGTATCAGTGAGCCCATCTGGTGGAGTTGTAAACCAGAGGACAACAGGGATTAGCACAATAAGTGCTAGTTTTAAGAATTTTTCCATGTTTCTTCCTTTCTTAAAAACATAGGCATGTAATCATCCTAACACTACCCCAGAAATTCGTGATACGCGACTATCAGCTATTGAACTCTAGGAGTTTTTGTCTACACTCATTATATATGCTTAAAAGAATTATGAATAATAGATTACCTTTATAGGGGTTATAAAAACTTTTATATCTACTATTCATACTTTTTATGCATTTTGAGCATAGATTTGCAGCCCAAAATGAAAAAAATGCATGTATACGTCCCCAAAGGGGGTATACATGCACTTACATGGTCCTGCCTGGCTCTTTCGAGACACCTTTATTATGACTGATTATATCGAAAAAGTCTAATACTGAAATAGCATGAATAGGCAGTTACAAATTCTTATATTGGATCTATTTATAAATCTATGCTTTATATTCTCTAAAAATACTATCATCTACTACGGTATGCTTTTTATAATAATCGCGAACATACTCAATAAATGTTTTAACCACTACAAGATTTTCTGTATCCTTGGTGTACACCATGTTGGTATCACGAGTGATATATGTGCCATCTTTACTACGCAATGGACTTACATAGATATCTCTATCCTTGCAGGATCCAAGGCCCATATAGGTCAGAATCGACCAACCGAGCCCTGCGCGCACAAAGTGACGGCATGTACTCATAGAATTTACATCCATGGCAACACTAGGTGGCTCTTCAAAATGTTCTGCACACCATGTTTCGATGATATTGGCTACCGACGCATCAGTCTGATACTTGATAAATGGTACCTTCTCAAGGGATTCAGGTGGTACTAATTCTTTATAAACCAAGCAGTATGGTTCCTCTAATAGTAGCTCAGACTTACCAGACACATCATAACCGCCACGAGCAAAGGCAACCATACAGTCACCAGTATTAAACATTTTTACCACTTGATGGCTGAATGCCGTCTTAACTTGTATATGCACATCTGGATACAGTTCGCGGAAAGATCGTAACAAGGCCGGCAATTCATAGTCTGCAAAGTTGATAGATGACGCAATTTTCAAGGTTCCTTGAATCTTACCAGAAGCGGAGTTCATAGCATTTTCTAAAGCCTCTTGATCTTGCATCATTCTTTTACAGTAATCATAGAAAATCTCGCCTTGCGCCGTAAGGGCAATACCTTCAGCAGTACGCAACAACAGAGAATGGCCCAAGGCTTTTTCCATATGGCGCAACCGATAGCTAAGCGCTGGTTGCGATAAAAATAATTTTTCTGCCGCCCTTGTAATATTGCCTTCATCGACAACAGTGACAAAGGTTTGCCATTCTCTATCGTCCATAGTATCTCCTTTTATCGCTTATTACCAAAGATGCGCAATAAGGATAAGAATAAGTTAATGAAATCTAAATATAGGCTCAAAGCACCTGTGATTTCAATGCGGTCTAGAATTGTTTCATCCTCCATAAGAGCTACTTGTGTCACATTATTTTTAATGCGGTTCACATCGATAGCCGTAAAGATGGAGAATACTACAACCCCTACATAGCCTAAAACTAGACTAACAGTATCGCTAAAGCCACTGAGTACAGCCCAGTTAAAGTAGCGAGCTGCCATCATCACAAAGGATACAATGATCATACCGAGCAAAGCAGCCATTACATACGGTGTAAGGGATGATAAATTGCGTTTTGTAGTAGCCCCTACCACTGCAAAGCCAATGAAGAAGGCAAGAGTACCGATTAACGCAGGAATAACTACTTCAAACACATTATATCGCAAGGATATAAGTGTCAATGTAAGACCATTCAATGCACTATATAAGAAAAACATACCTCTCAATGTCATAACATTAGCTGCATATGCACGCGCACTGAATAGGAATACTACGCCAAGCTCAACTAATAGGATAATATTAAAGTTTTGGTACGCAAAGCGTAGCCAATTAGGATTTGCTAAAGCCGCTATACCAACGCCGATAGTCGTAAGTAAGCCTACCACCATCCACAAGAAAGAGCCTTTTAATCGTTGGGATACGATACTTTCAACCTGTGCAACCTCAGCTGCAGTAGGACCTGTTACATTATATGGATTCATACTATCCCTCCTTATTTAATTATCACTCATAGAAATTATCGAGCATTTGCAATGCCTGCAAACACCTTGCCACGTTCACCGTCGATAGTTACTTCTTGACCTTCTAAAAGCACTTCATGAGCATTTTTAGCGCCTAAAATAACTGGAATACCATAGGTAATGCCCGCAATAGCACTATCGGATGTATAACCATCCTCTACAGCAATAATGCCCCCTGCTCGTTTTGCAACAGACATCAATTCAGGCTCCATTGTACCTACAACGAGGATGTCGCCGTCTTTGAAGCTTTCATAATTACCCTTATGATTAGCAGCAATGAATACAGTGCCTGTAACGGATTTACGCAAAATACCATTGCCAGATAAGAGTACTTGGCCTGCAATATGAACGCGAATCATATTTGTAGTACCTGTCGCACCAGATGGTACGCCAGCCGTTACCACCACTAAGTCACCAGACTCAATGGCACCTGTGCCAAGAGC
The DNA here is from genome assembly GCF_900637515.1 of Veillonella dispar. NCBI lineage: Bacteria > Bacillati > Bacillota > Negativicutes > Veillonellales > Veillonellaceae > Veillonella > Veillonella dispar. The sequence continues at coordinate 1,601,132 of NZ_LR134375.1, forward strand.
ACCTGTAATGGCTTGTTTAACCATTTCATCAGAGTTAACGATTTCATGACCTTTAATAGCCTCTACACCCCAGCATAATTGCATGCGGCGAATTGTTTCTTCATGCGGTGTTACAGCAATAATTTTGCAAGCCGGACGATGCCGAGCAGTGCTAATTGCAGTATGACCAGATTCAGTACATGTCAAAATAGCAGCAGCTCCAAGGTTTTGAGCGATGCGCACGCTTGCTAAACATACAGCACTGGTAGTCGTCATATCCACATCTTGACGAGCACGACTCTTACTATCGTAAATAGCAGCTTGTTCTGTTACCTCAGCAATGCGTGTCATAGTCGTAACCGCCTCTACTGGGTAAGCACCATTTGCAGTTTCACCAGACAACATGATCGCATCAGTACCATCTAAGATGGCATTGGCTACGTCACTTGCTTCCGCCCGTGTAGGACGTGGATTTTGAATCATGGACTCTAGCATTTGGGTTGCCGTAATAACTGGTTTACCCAAGTCATTACATTTTTCGATCATCATTTTTTGAAGTACTGGCACCTCTTCGGCAGGGATTTCTACACCGAGATCACCGCGAGCAACCATGAGGCCGTCTGCTACTTCCAAAATTTCATCAATGTTTTTAACGCCTTCAGCATTTTCAATTTTCGCGATAATCTTGATATCTTTTTGTTCGGATTCAAGAATACGACGAATGGCTACAATGTCTTTACCGCGTTGCATAAAGGATGCGGCTACAAAGTCCACACCTTGTTGACAGCCAAAGCGTAAGTCCGCTTCATCCTGTTCAGATACAGGTGGCAAGCTAAGTGCTACGCCTGGTACAGCTACACGTTTACGGTTACCGATTTCACCGCTATTTTGAACTGTAGTAACGATATTATTACCTTCAATAGAATCGATAGTAAGGGTTACAAGGCCATCGGCCAATAAAATTTTGTCCCCTACGGACACATCCCCTACAAGACCTTTGTGGTTCACGGAGCTAAGCTCTTTTGTGCCTTCCACATCATCAGTAGTCAATGTAAACTTTTGACCTTCTTCAAGGAATACTTTCCCCTCTTTAAATAGACCGAGGCGCACCTCTGGACCTTTTGTATCGAGTAATAATGCGATTGGTTTATTAACAATCATCGCCGCATCGCGCACCATTTGCATGCGCTCGGCTTGCTCTTCATGAGATCCGTGAGAGAAATTAAAACGAGCCACGTTCATGCCCGCTCGCATCATATCTTCTAAAATACCAAATTTATCCGTTCCCGGACCTACAGTACATACGATTTTTGTACGTTTCATCTTTCCTCCTATGAAAGTAATTTCTATATTGAATCTTTCACTTCTTATTGTAGTAATGTTGGTGAAAGCTATTTATTATTGCACCTCTACGGATCCATCACCTAATATAGCTTCAATAGCCTTGATGGATTCATCACTAGGGTCAAAGCACATGTTCGGTGGCAAATTAATGCGTTTCCGTTGACGGTGCAAATATAGTGATGTTGGCACAGAGCCTGCGGTGTTCGTTAACAGCCGTTTTAAGGCTTCACTATTTTCTGGCGTGTCATATTGGCTATAAATATGGATTGCCACATGTTTTGCCTGACTATAGTTTACCTTTAATGGCATAATGCGGTCTGCAATAATTTGCACACCCTTTTCATCCGCATCAACGCGGCCTTTTACCTTAACGATCATATCGACCGCAAGGAACTGTTGACTTTGACTAAAGACCTTAGGGAATGCCACTACGTTAGCCGCACCAGAATAATCTTCGATGCGAAGAATGGACATAACCTCGTTCCGCCTTGTCATGCGGTCCGTCTTATTTTCAATCAAACCTCCAAAGGTAATGGTTTGGCCATCATATTGCTCTGGATTTTCTACGAGAGCCCCCAGTTCAAATAGGCCCTCTAGCTCCTTCGCATAGCCTTGCAATGGATGGCCTGTAATGTAAAAGCCTGTATATTCCTTTTCATCCTTTAATTTATCGTCTTCCGATAAATCCTCCACATTCGGTACAGGGATGAAGTCAACGGACTCCTCTATATCGCCAAAGAGACTCATGGTGCCCATAGCGGCATCCTTTTGCTCTTTAGCACCTACGGCTTGAGCGCTTTCATACATATGCAATAATTGGTTTCTGTTTTCCTTGAAACCATCCATGGCACCGCATCGAATGAGACTTTCAAGAAGTCGTTTATTAACAACCTTGTTGTCCACGCGTTTACAGAAATCTACGATATCCGTATAGAGGCCGTGCTCATTACGCTCGCGAATCAAACGATCAATGGCATTATCCCCTACGTTCTTGATGCCCCCAAGACCGAAGCGAATGGCATCACCTTGCACGGCGAAGCTGCGTTCAGAATAGTTAATATCTGGACCGAGTACCTTAACATTATGCTTCTTGCAGGCATTGATGTAGTACGTCAATTTCTGCATGTTTTGCATGAAGCTAGTCATGGTAGCGGCCATGAATTCAGGGAAATAGTGGGCTTTCAGATACGCTGTTTGATACGCAATGTACGCATAAGCCGCACTATGTGATTTATTAAAGCCATAGCCTGCAAAGTATACGAGCAAGTCAAATACTTCATTTGCAATGGACTCTTCTATACCATTATTTATGGAACCTTGAATAAAGGACTCGCGCTGCGCCTTTAGAACGGATTCTTTTTTCTTACCCATGGCGCGGCGCATTAAGTCCGCTTGACCAAGGGAGAACCCGCCCATGGCGGATGCAATTTGCATAACCTGTTCTTGGTACAAGATTACCCCAAAGGTATCTTTCAAAATCGGTTCCAATATAGGATGTAAATAGGTAACCTCTTTTTTACCGTGACGGCGGTCGATAAAATCCGCCACCATGCCAGAGCCCAATGGACCTGGACGGTACAAGGCTACCAATGGAATTAAATCCTCAAAATGTTCAGGCTTAAGGTCCATAACAAGCTTGGTGATACCTTCCGATTCGAGCTGGAATACACCAGAGGTGTCGCCTTTTGTGAGGATATCACAAGCAGCCTTATCATCGAGCGGTATTGCATCTAAATCGAGGTCAATACCGCGGTTCGCCTTGATGAGCTTTAAGGCATCCCCCATAACCGTCAAAGTACGGAGGCCTAAGAAGTCCATCTTTAAGAGGCCTAATTCCTCGATGTTATCCTTATCGTACTGTGTTACAAAGCCATCATCATTGGCATTTTGTACTGGTACGTGGTCATCTAGTGGATCCGCGGAAATTACGACGCCCGCCGCATGAGTGGACGAATTTCGTGCAATCCCTTCTAGCTTCTTACCAAAATCAAATAATTCTTTAACGTTTGGATCAGCTTCGTATAACGCTTTTAACTCTTTCCCTTGTAGAGCTTTATCTAAGGTAATTCCTAATTCGTTTGGAATCATCTTAGCAATGCGGTTTACTTCCGCCAGTGGTAAGTCGAGCACGCGGCCTACATCACGAATTACGGCGCGCGCTGCCTCAGTACCAAAGGTAATAATCTGGGATACACGTTCCTGTCCGTATTTTCGTGTTACATATTCGATGGCTTGGCCACGCTTTTCATAACAGAAGTCAATATCGATATCAGGCATGCTTACCCGCTCTGGATTTAAGAACCGTTCAAAGAGCAAATCGTATTTTAATGGATCAAGGCCTGTAATGCCAAGTAGATAGGCTACTACAGAACCAGCTGCTGAACCACGGCCAGGACCTACTAAGATGTCGTGCTCACGGGCATAGCGTACATAGTCCCATACGATGAGGAAGTAATCCTCAAAGCCCATCGTTCCAATAACATCTAACTCGTAATCGAGGCGTTTTTGTAACTCTTCAGAGGTCTCCCCATAGAGGCGAGGAATTTCTCGTTCACAAACCTTACGCAAATAGGTCTTAGACGTTTCCCCTTCTGGCACATCAAAGTGCGGCAAATGATGTTCATCAAAATTAAACTCTACATTACAGCGGTCTGCAATTTTTAAGGTGTTTTCCATGGCCCCAGGAATATGTCCAAATAGCTCTGCCATCTCATCCCCAGATTTTAGATAGAACTCATCATTTGGGAATTTTAAACGGTCCACTTCGGCACGACGACGACCTGTAGAAATACATACCTTAATATCCTGCGCGTCTGCATCCTCTTTTAAAACATAGTGGAAGTCATTAGACGCTACGATGCCAAGGCCGTATTCCTTGCTGAGCTTAATGAGCTCCTCTTGGGCCTTTGCCTCCTCTGGCAAGCCATGATTTTGGATTTCTAAGAAGAAATTATCCTTGCCGTACGTCTCGATATACCATTCAATGGATCGCTTGGCACCTTCCATATTATCTTGCAAAATATACTGAGGGATTTCCCCTTGAATACAAGCACTGAGGGCAATTATGCCTTTACTGTATTGGCGCAATAAATCGCGGTCTGCACGAGGCTTATAATTAAACCCTTCAGTAGAGGCTTTCGACACGATTTTTACTAGATTTCGATACCCTTCCATGGTCTCAGCTAACAGAATGAGATGTTTTAATCGTTCACGGCTGCGACCTTCCTGCTTATCAAGACGACTACCTTCTGTGACATATACTTCACACCCAATAATCGGTTTGATACCTTGGGACACACATTCCTTATAAAAATAAATGGCTGCGTACATATTGCCGTGATCTGTAATGGCAAGGGCCGGCTGATTTAACTCCTTCGCACGACGTACCATGTCAGGCAAACGACTGATACCGTCCAGCAAACTAAACTCTGTATGACTATGTAAATGTACAAATGGCTGCATGGTACACCTCCTTTAAGGGCGATGAGCAAAATACACGTTCAATGACTTCTTACGAGCCTTCCAATCTGGCAAAAACTGTGCTACTAGATTGTGAAAGTTCTTAGAATGGTCTAAATATTTAAAATGAGCAAACTCATGAATCATAACGTACTCAATATACGCCTGTGGCCCCTCTAATAAGCGAGTATTCATCTTGATGAGCTGCTTTGCTGGCGTACAAGAACCCCAACGACTCTTCATACGCTGCTGTTTTATGGTTGGCATAGGTACATCAATACCTTGCTTGTGGTAGCGTTGATACACGACCTTTGCCCAATGGACAAAGACCTTCTCCCCTAAATTACGCCAATAACTTTGCATTAATTTATGCTTAGCCTCAAAGGTAGTACCACGAGGTACCACCATAGTAAGGATGGCTTTTCCGTCAAAGCCAATATGAGGCTTTCCGTCCTGCTCAACTAGGCGCAACGTAACGGGAATGCCAAGGATTGATAAGCTTTCACCATTTACATACTGCAACGCATCGACGCGCTTGGCATTCAATGCATCAATCTTATAACGAGCTCGCTCAATGAAGGGCATATTCTCGATAACAAACTTGTCCACCCTATAATCCGGCACATAGGCATTCGCCGACACATGGATCACACCATCCTTTGTAATGCGCATGTTCATGTTCTTCACACGCTTGATGGTTAACTCATATTCAATTCTGTCGCCATTATAGGTAATAGACCTAGTTGTTGAAGTATTCATACCTTTTATTTTATCATAAAACACTCATAAAATCGTAAAATTCTGGTGATTTTAATAGGAATTATTCGATATAGGTAAAATGATAAAAAAATAACAGATAGCTGATTTTAGATAATCAGCTATCTGCTATAAATACTAAAAATATTATATTGTAACTTTAATGCTGATTAAATTATACATCCCCCATCAATAGGTGCTAAATCAATCATTCTATCTTTTTTTTCATAATATCGTTTATTAACACTATCATATCCAAGATTCCATTCAAAAGGGAATTCAGGTACAGGTTCATTACTATAATCAATACCATGCCAAATAGCATCATCTTTAAAATAACTTAATCCATTTAGAGTTAAATTATTCTCCAGACAAAATTTACCTGCCAATTCAATTTTATTATTTAATAATAATGATCGAATAATAAGACATTCATATTCCCATCCGCCAAAGTACAAATAATCAAAATATCTCAAAGCTATGTATGCATCCCATAAATTAATCTTAACCATATATTTAAATAGATTATCAATCAATGTATATTCATAACTTTTATAATATTCATTACCAATCAAGAAATTATAAATCTTAATATTATCACTATTTGTAAAATTAGAGGTTACTAATAAACTCTGTAAATTAGGTATATTAATTAATTTCTCTATTCTATTCTCTTCCATAAAAGCTTCTCCTATTTATTAAACTATACTCACAGGAAAAAATGTTGAGATTCTGATTATATTTCCAGTCTTTAAAACTCGCACTGCCAGATTAACTAATCCTGATTGCCCATAACTATTAACCATCACTATTAACTTTAGAGCTTATTAAATTTTACCAACTCCAGATTCCAAGAAGGATTAGAAGGATACTCTGTCCTACAAACACAGCAATTCGACCTTTTCCTATAATACTACTGCCATAGCTTTTCCCTTCCTTGCACATAAAATATTCATTGAGGTTTTTCTTTAGTGCAAACATTTCTACCCAAAGAAGGACCGCAAGTATGAACGAAAAAATAGAAAAACTATGTAAAATCCTCCCTCCAAAAACAACCATTAATTCAATCATCAATAATTGACCTAATTGTATCATCGTAAGAAGAAGACTTCTCTTAGTATTTACTCCTGCAATAGTTATTGTATTGTTCCGTATAATATATATTGCATACATACCAAGTAAAATACTACATAAGATGCGCCCAGCGTTCATAATCTCTCCTCACTAATCGTTTATACCATCGAAACCATCTTGACTATCTTCATTTGTATATGCAGTATTGTATACTAGTCTTTCTCTGATTTAGAAATGAACCAGTAATAACATGCTATATAGATCTTTTATAGCTATTTTATAGATATTATTAACATCTGCAGTATTTTAATAGGCTTATATACTATGGCATTTTATAATAAAAAAAACAGATACTACTCTACTGCATGAAATCTTTGAGATTTATCATCATAATAAATTTTCCATTTGGACAATGCTAATGGAATATTTTCATCGTAATAATCTCGCCCTCTCCAAATCGAACTATTTCTAAAATAGGAGTAACCATTTTTTACTAATTCTGTATCTAAACAAAATTCACTGGCTAGACTAATATTATTTTCTAAAAGCAAAGTTCGAACAATTAGGGCGTCATAATCCCAACCTTCGAAGAGTAAATAGTCAAAATAATTAAGTGCTATATAGGCATCCCATCTATTATTTAAAACAATTAACTGAAATAATTTATTAATCAATGTATAGTTGGGAGACATATAATATTCGTCACTCAAAAGAAATTGATATATTTGTGTAATTCTATTTTCATCTAGTTTTTTAGTCTGATCAATATCAACTAAATCAAGAAAAGCGTCTAAGGGCTCCATAAAAAAACTCCTATTTCACAATATTTACTGCAGTAAATATATAAGCATGATTACTATTGATAACCAGACACTCTCCAGTTTCAATTCATAAAGCCATTTGTAGTTCCAACTAATTAAAATCTTATTATTTAATACCAAAAGAACATCTTAGAATGAAGGCAATTAATTATAAATGTAATAGTTCTAACCAATTATTATGTGCTAACACTACAATATATCCATCATTCTCCGAATCCTTTGTAACATATACTCTATATGATTCATTTTCATATACATAACGAGACGCAGTCTGATCAACTAAAGTCCATTCTCCATTTAAGGGCTTTATTGATTTTATATCTCTATGTTGTGAATCTGGCTTTATATCAATTGATCGACCTATTGATATAAGATTTCTTCTATTCGTATCATGTACATCTCCATCGATTATATATTGATCTCGTGGAAAAGCTGCATTTAAAGCTTGTGTCAATTCCATTCTAGACTGCTCAACAGTATCATTAAACAAAAACTTATAGCCTAATCCACAAATTAGCCATAAACTAAAACAGCCTATAAAAATGTACCAAACAACAGAATAAATTGTTTTAAATTGCATACCTAAAAATCCTCTATATTACCTATATACTAGTTCTATCTAGCAGAGTAGCTAGAGAATTAAAGATATTCCCAGTTACCACTTTCAATTAAACGCCGATATCTTATAGGAAGGTGCTCATAATCATCTATCACCTTTATTCTTCCAATAAAATCATCATATTGTTTTTCATCCATATCAAATTTAAGATTTACAAATATATAGTGATCTAAGTATCCATCATAAATAATATATTTTTGTTGCATATGATCAACTTGACCAATAAAAATTTGATGATTATTAATTAATTTATATATATGATAATTATCTGATTCTAAGGAGTTTATGATTTTATATGACTTTATACCAGTTGCTATTCTAATCATTTGTCTATAATCATACAAAACACCTTCATTATTTAACTGAACTAAATAATCAGGCTTTATACCAACCACACTTCCTAATTCAGCATGAAAAAACCAAGAATTCAATAGAAAATAGATTCCAATTAAGAACAGCGAAAAAATGTTTCCTAATATGCTAAATATTAGTAATCTCTTTTTCCACATCTACTAATCACCCTTTACTTTCATTTATTGCAAATAATTTTCTAACCCCATTTTATGTTCTGGTTTTAAGCTCATACTCTCTCGTGCAGTAACTAACTTAATAAACAATTCTTCTATAACGTCCTTATCATATTTACTAAATTGACTATAATGATCTATAGCTATAATTTTATCTTTTAGTTGTTCATCATGATTTCGTTCTTTGATTAATTCATTAACACTAAACTCTTTTGTTTTACTAGAAACCGTCTCATTAAGAAAATTATAATATAATAAGTTGTTAGAATAGTACTTCCAAACTGTACCCGTTTCTAAATCTATCTTTGTAATACTACCAAAATCAACATTATAGAATATATTATTAGAAATTTTATACTTATCAATTTTCGATAATTTAGCTCCTGTTGCAAGATTATAAATCCCACGTGTTTCACTAGAGAAAAAGAATGGAAATTTAATTATATTCCCTTCCTCTATTGGAATTCTTTCCCTAAAGTCAGCATAAAATTTGCTTTTCCAAACTTCCTGTTCCGAATCAGAGAAACGACTAAATTCTGGATACACATTAGTAATGTCATTCATTCTGATTTCATTAGGTGGCTCTTTATGTAATATAAATACATGATCGTTATTTAATTCATTATATATACCAATACCATTTGTAGTTATATAATATATTTTCCCTCGTACTTCATCAAAACCAAGAACATTAGAAGCAATTATATTAGTTGGCTCTTTGTAATATATTATACTTCCCCTCAGATCCAAATAGTGGATAAATGGGTGTATAAAATTTGTAGAAAAGAAAAGCCAACCATAAAAAATAATGCCTACTACTATTAAACAAGAAAGAACTATTCTCTCAAGCCATTTTTTTGAGTTTTTTCCTATCTTCATGAAGGTCTATTACCTTATTTCATCTATCTTTTTCTAATTTAACGATTATAAACTTATTCTTTATATCTCTTATAAGTTCAATTTCCATCTTATCATCAAAATCATATCCTATAAGGTGACTCTTGTTGACTTCATACCATTTATCTTTTCTTCTGAATACATATTCGTAACTGATTACAACGTAACACCTTCATATATGTTTTTAAAAATATTTATCTGACAGTCTCTACCTATAACATAACGCTCTCCACTTACTTTATACATCAATATACTTGTTAACTTTTGCTCATATGCTTCTAACAAACCTTATAGCTTAATTTTTCTAAAAAACAATCATAAGTATATAAACAACTCAATAATCTTCTAGAATCTATAATCCCAAGTCTATAAACTTCCCTGAAACTTTGATCTGCCAAAACATCCCTTTAGTGGCTTTTAAATCAATGCCTATTTCTAACTTGTCAGAACTCACATCATAAAATGGTAATAATAGCTGTAATGATGCTAATTTTGCTTTCATAGCAATTAAATCTTTACTTAATTGCCCCGATATATTAGTATCAGCTATCTCCTGTAAATTGGAAATACATGTTTGAAAATCTTCATTCTGAATACGTTCACACGTATATATTTCAGACAAATAGGACTGTTTAATACAACTTAAGATTGATTCAGAAATGAATTCAGGTTTTTGTAAGACTTCATACAATCCTAACAAAAACAACGCCCAAAATATCTCCTCTACATAATCGGTAAAGAAATAGATACCGAACTTATTTTCATCATGTGTAGAAATCTTTAACGCCTCAGATAAAGTATCCCCCTCTAACTCCCGTTCTATTAAAGCAATCCAACTACTGCATTCAATATCATCTAACGTATCATTTAATGCTGGTATAGGGATTCTACGAGCCATCCACTCATCAACATCCTCTAAACTCATCCCATCTCCAATTATATTTAACAGTTTATCGGACAGATGTGCTTTTCTACACATTAAACGAATTAACATACTAAATATGTAATATTCTAGAATGGTCAAATCAATATAATTTCGTCTATACGCCTTAACAGCCCCCAATATAAAGACCATTAAAAATGTATCTAAACTTTTTTTATTTTTAAAATAAATCATATTTATACCTCTATACACTAATTTATTCTAGCTTTTAATCTATAGGTTCATCATTAACCTTTTTTACTTAGTGAATTATAATAGTCCATTATCCATTAGTAACCCCAATAAGGTAAATATTGCAAAAAACAAAAGGATACTTAAAATAATCCGTACTATACGTCTCACTATAGGCTTAGCTAGAGTGAATGACTCTACACTATCATGATTACCAATCAACTCAGGAATACAAATAAATGCAATAGTAAGACCTATAGCCTGAATTGTATCTTTAACCTCATAATTTGTATTATATAAATTTAGTAAAGAATCAAAAAACTCCATTTATATACTGAATCTCCTTATAGTTTCGATAATACATAATAAATACAAACTTTAAATTATCGGTCTTTTTCTAATATAACGATTATAGCCTTAGTATTTATATCTCGTATAATTTCAATTTCAATCTTATCATCTAGATCATAGCCTATGAGATGCCGCTTTTTTACTTCACGCCATGTTATATGTTCTTCTGAAAGTATATCCTTTACTGTTTCCAAAGTAATACCTTCATATGTATTTTTAAAAATATATATCTGTCCATTTCTACCTGTAGCAAAGTGCTCTTCACTTACTTTATACGCAGATATACCTACTAACTTTTGTTCATATACTGTTAGTTTTTGTATTTGCTCCGGCCTTTTAATATACGCATGTAGAGAAACAAATCCCATTAAGAAGAATCCAAACAAGATAAACCCTATATAAAATTTAACTGTAAAAGGTGCTCGATTCAATATAGATTTTACACCGCTCCATACTTTCATAATGTCTCCTATAAGACCAGTAAATATTTAATCCGCTTCTATATTTCAATTATATATTAAACCAACTTATATCACCAACGGATATTTTAATATTGTTATCTTTTATTTATTTTATATTTAGCTTTAATAAAGAATACTAAAGCTTGAGCTTGATCATTTATATTATGGCAATACAAAAGCACCAACTAATAAGGAAGCTCTTACGTATCGTATAGATTTCCCAATAGATGGTGCTTTTTATAATTCAGCTAATTAAGTTGTTCTAATAAACATGTCCTACACAAATACAAAGTTTGTAATAAAACTACTTTATATTCCGTCGTGCCGCCAAGCTACCAGCACTGCTGGCTAGACCAGCTCGATTGATATGTGGGTTCCCATGTTTGTACGTTTTTGGCTTACTACTTTTATCTTCTACCTTTGATTTTTCAAATTTAGTAAATAGATTGTCTAGCTCGCGCAAGAGCGCACGTTTTTGTGAGTCTTTCAACTCGAATACTTCACCTTTATAGGCGATGTATTTATTTTTGAGTACAGGACTGAGATCATAGATGGGCTCGTGTTGTTCTCCATTTACATCTAGCAGCTCATCCAAGGTCAATCCATAATAGCGAGACAGGGCACAGAGTGTATCTAAATCTGGTTCGCGATACCCTGTTTCGTAATTTGAAAGCGCCGCATTACTGATACCTACGGCCTTTGCTACTTCGATTTGGCTTTTGCCCATGCGCACGCGAGCACGCTTTAAGTTCTTATAAAACTGCATGTTCATCACCTACATCGATACATAAACAACTACAAACTATATATTTTATAATAATGTATCACTGATTTTTATAGTAGTGTATCACTAATCTTTATAGTAGTGTATCACTGATTTTTTTGAAAGCTTCATCAGCAACGGCTAATGTGCGTTCGATTTCACTGCTCTTATGGCAGATAGATACAAAGTTACTTTCATAAGGGCTTGGCGCATAGTAGATACCATGGCTCAAATTATGGTGGAAGAACATTTTGAATTGTTCTTCGTTGCAAGATGCTGCATCATCGAAGTTCTTAACTGGTTTATCAGTGAAGAAGATGGTGAACATGGAGCCTACACGTTGTACTACAACAGGCACATTGTATTGTGCTGCCAAGCGTTCAAAGCCTTCACAAAGGGCTATGGTTGCATCTTCTACTTGTTTAAAGATAGTTGGATCTCGTTGCAAAATAGAAAGCGTTGCAAGACCAGATGTAACAGCAATAGGGTTACCGCTTAATGTACCGGCTTGGTAAATAGGACCAGCTGGTGCGATTTGGTTCATAATCTCACGAGAGCCACCGAATACAGCGAGTGGCATGCCACCGCCAACGATTTTACCAAGGCATGTAAGGTCAGGTTTAATATTATAACGTTTTTGTGCACCCCCACTGCTAGCGCGGAAGCCACACATTACTTCGTCAAAGATCAATACTGTGCCATGAGCCTTAGTCACTTCCCGCAAGGTTTCAAGGAAGCCTGGTTCTGGAGGCACACAGCCCATGTTGCCCGCTACAGGTTCTACGATAATAGCCGCAATAGTATCACCGATGTCGTCGAATAATTTGCGAACCGCATCAGAGTCATTGTACGGCAAGGTAATTGTATTTTCAGCTACACCTTGAGGAACGCCAGGGCTATCTGGTACACCAAAAGTAGCAAGGCCTGAGCCGGCTTTTACCAAGAGTGCATCGCTATGACCATGGTAACAGCCAACGAATTTCACGATACGATCGCGACCTGTATAGCCACGAGCTACACGCAAAGCACTCATAGTCGCCTCTGTACCAGAGTTAACGAGGCGGATAACCTCCATAGATGGCATGAAAGCTTGTACCTTTTTCGCCAATTCTGTTTCTAATAGTGTAGGCGCACCGTAGCTAGTGCCGCGAGGAATCGCCTCTTGCAAGCTAGCGATAACCTCAGGGTTCGCATGGCCCAAAATCATAGGGCCCCAACTCAACACATAGTCGATGTATTCGTTGTTATCGATATCATAAATACGGCTGCCGCTAGCGCTGCTGATAAACGGAGGGTTAGAACCTACACTGCGGTAGGAACGAACCGGACTGTTTACGCCGCCTGGCATATAACGTTTAGCCTCTTCAAAGGCCTTTTCAGATTTACCGAGTTGGAACATGGTTTCTCCTTACTTTTGTAACCATTTAGCAATATCTATAGCATGGTACGTAATGATGATTTTAGCACCAGCGCGCTTCATGGAAAGCATTGTTTCCATAACGAGGCGTTCTTCGTCGATAAGACCAGCTGCTGCAGCGGATTTAACCATCGCATATTCGCCAGACACATTGTATACCGCTACAGGCAATTCATAGCGGTCACGTGTTTCACGAACGATATCCAAGTAGGACAAGGCTGGTTTAATCATGATAATATCTGCCCCTTCAGCGATATCCAGCTCGATTTCTCTGAAAGCTTCCAAGCGATTAGCTGGGTCCATTTGATAGGACTTGCGATCACCAAATTTAGGAGCAGAGTTAACAGCACCGCGGAACGGACCATAGTAAGCAGATGCGTATTTTGCTGCATAGCTCATGATGGATACATTAGTATAACCTGCCGCATCAAGGGCTTCACGGATAGCACCTACACGGCCGTCCATCATATCGGATGGGGCCACCATATGTGCACCTGCTTCCGCTTGGCTTACCGCTACTTTACAAAGCAATGGCAATGTTTCATCATTTAAGATTTCATGATCATCAATCATGCCACAATGGCCTGTTGTCGTATATTGGCACAAGCATACGTCAGCTACGACCAATAGATTTGGCACCGCTGCACGGATTGCTTTGATAGCTTGTTGTACAGGTTGGGACATATCCCATGCAGAGGAACCTTGTTCGTCCTTATATGTAGGAATACCGAAGATTTCTACGCCAAGAATACCAAGATCATATACCTCTTGAGCCATTTTTACAGCTTCATCAACGGATAAGTGGTATTGGCCTGGCAATGTATCGATTTCTTTTTTGATACCTTCACCAGGAACAATAAATAATGGATAAATTAAATCAGTTACGTCGAGTGTCGTTTCACGTACCAAATCACGCATTTCTGGATTGATACGCAAGCGGCGAGGACGGTATGTTAAATCGTACATGTAATCCTCCTAAATGTCCTTTACAATAGCATTTACCAAGCCATCAGTTGTATATACATCGCTGATAACAGCTGGTTTAAGACCTGCACTCATAGCTGTAGCAGCTGTGATAGGTCCGATGCAAGCAATCTTAGTATTGCCTAATAGTTTCAATGCATCATCGCCCAATAATTGGATTGTATTAGTTACTGTAGAGGAACTTGTAAACGTAATATAGTCTACAGTACCTGCAGTTAATGCATTTACTAATGCTTCTTGTTGAGATGTGTCTTGTGTCGTTTCATATAAACGCAAGATATCTACATCTATATCGTGATGACGCAAAGAGCGTGGAATTACATCGCGAGCCACTTTTGGTTGGATGAGCAATACGGAATCGCCTGCTTTGAGTTCTTCTTCAAGAGCCTCTACAGCAGATTCAGCTTTGTAGTCTGCAGGAATAATATCTGGAACAATGCCGTATTTTTGAAGTTCTCGAGCTGTAGCACAGCCGATAGCCGCCACTTTAGAATTACCTAAAGCACGTGTATCCTTGCCTTCTTTATAGAGAGCATCGAAGAAGTAGCGAACCCCTTCACCAGATGTGAATACGATGCATTGGTATTGTTTTGTATTATTGATGATACGACGATCTTCATCAAACAACTCCAATGGAGATGTTTTAATCGCTGCCGCTTCCACTACATTAGCACCTTGAGCTTCTAATTTTTCGCGGAATGCACTAGCTTGGGAGCGAGCGCGTGTAACTACAATAGTTTTGCCGAATAACGGTTTATTATCGAACCATTGTAATTTTTCACGAAGGTTAACTACATCGCCTACTACAATAATAGCTGGCGCCTTTAATTGTGCCTTTTCTACGTCTTCTACTACATGTTCAAGAGTAGATACGAGAACCTCTTGAACTGTTTTTGTACCCCAACGAACAAGCGCTACCGGTGTATTAGCTGGGCGACCATGAGCCATCAATTTTTCTGCAATAGTAGGCAAATTGCCAACGCCCATAACAAAGCAAAGTGTGTCTACTGCTGTAGCAAGGCCTTCCCAGTGAATGCCAGATACGGCTTTAGTTGGATCTTCATGGCCTGTTACAACTGCAAAGGATGTAGCCATAGCGCGTTGTGTTACAGGAATACCTGCATAAGCAGGTGCTGCAATTGGAGATGTTACACCAGGTACAAACTCAAATGGTACGCCAGCTTCACCAAGAGCCATAGCCTCTTCACCACCACGGCCAAATACGAGTGGATCTCCGCCTTTTAAGCGAGCTACGATTTTACCTTCTTTACCTTTTTGTACTAAAAGCTCATTAATTTCCCATTGGTGCATTGTGTGATCTTTACATTGTTTACCAGCGTAAATCAATTCTGCATCTGGGCGTGCCCATTCAAGTAAATGAGCATCTGCTAAATAGTCATATACAATTACATCTGCTTTTTCAATGCATTCGCGACCTTTTACAGTAATAAGTTTAACATCGCCAGGGCCTGCACCGATTAGATATACCATACCTGTCATTTTATGATTCCTTCCTCTATGAGAGCATCCACAATATGTTTGCCACCTTCTTCATATAAGGCTTTTGCAAGGTTTTTACCAAGAATTTCAGCTTTTTTAGCAGGGCCAGAAATTTCTCCTTCGTACACAGTTTTACCGTCGAGGGAGGCAATCATAGCCTTTAGTATCAATTGACCTTTATTAATAGTACCATGTACACCCATCGGCACTTGGCAACCACCATTTAACTGACGCAAGAAGCTGCGTTCCCCTTCAACGGCATAGCGTGTAGCTTCGTCGTTAATAGGAGCTAGCATTTCAAGCATTTCCGTATCGTCAGCGCGGCACTCGATAGCAAGAGCACCTTGACCAACGGCAGGAATCATTTCATCAGCTTTAAATACTTGGGTAATTTGATCATCTAAGCCCAACCGTTTAAGACCAGCTTGTGCCAAGATAACACCATCTAGCTTCTCTGTTTCAATCTTGCTCAAACGAGTTTGTACATTGCCGCGGATAACCTCCACCTTAAGGTCCGGTCGCACATGTAATAATTGGGCTTGACGGCGCAAGCTACTCGTACCGACGCAAGCACCTTCAGGCAATTTATCTAATGTTTTATACACAGGGCTTACGAGCGCATCGTAAGGAACTTCACGGGCTGAAATAGCACCTAGCGTAAGACCTTCTGGCAACTCTGTAGGCATATCTTTCAAGCTATGTACGGCGATATCGATGTCGCCTTTATGCATAGCCTCTTCTAGCTCAGCGGTAAATAAACCTTTGCCACCAACTTGAGCCAGTGGTTTTTCCAAGATACGGTCACCCTTTGTATTAAAGTGAACAAGCTCTACTGTAATGTTTGGGTACAGACGTTGTAACTCTGCACTAATATGTTCAGCCTGCCATAGGGCAAGGGCACTTTTTCGCGTGCCGATTCGAATATGGTCTCTCATGGCATTAGCCTTCTTTCTCAAGATTAAACATATCTTTGAATAAATCCCAGTACAAACCTTCTTCCTCTGTACCGGCGATTTCGTTAAAGTGAATCATCGGTTCACGCAACATTTTGCGAATGATCATGCGACTCATAGAGTCCATAATACGGCGCTCTTTATCTGAAATGTCAGGTAATTTCGCCAATGCACGATGTAACTCACGACGGCGAATGCGCTCTGCTTTTTCCGTGAGCAATGCCATCATAGGGCGCACCGTTAGATAGCTCAATTTATCTAATAATTCTTCAATGGCATCGTGAATGATAGGCTCTGCACGACGAGCTTCTTCTTCGCGTTGTGCCTTATTTTCTTCTACTACGCTTTCAAGGGAATCAATATTGAATAAATAAATACCATCCATATCTGCCACAGTAGGGTCGATATCACGAGGTACTGCAATATCAATCATAACGATAGGCTCACCCTTGCGAAGAGATGCAATTTTCTTTGCTTCTCGTTCCGTAATAATATAATGTGGCGCCCCTGTAGATGTGATGAGGATGTCCGCATCTTTAGCGTAATCTACAAAGTTATCGAGCTTAACAGCCTTACCATTAAAACGCTCAGCCAATACCTCTGCCTTAGCAAAGGTTCTATTAGATACGAAAATCGTTTTTACACCCTTTGCTTGTAAGTGCGTTGCGGTCAACTCACTCATGGTACCGGCCCCTAAGATGAGTACCGTCGCTTCAGATAAAGGTTTATCTAAGCTGTCCTCAGCTAGGTTAACAGCGGTGTAACTAACGGATACAGGCGTATTCGCGATGCCAGTATTGGTACGTACTTTTTTACCAACACTAATGGCTCGTTGGAATAAAATATTAAAAATCGTACCTGTACAGCCTGCACTATAGGCTTGGATATAAGCCCCTTTTAATTGGCTCAAGATTTGTCCTTCCCCCAACACAAGGGAATCGAGGCTTGCAGACACACGGAATAGATGTTCAATGCAATCTCGTTCTTCATAGAAGAAGAATGCATCTTCATCGATGTGATCGGCACCTTTTAAATCCTTTAATACTGCCAGCATATATTCTTTAGGGAACTCTACACCTTCTAAGGCCGCGTAAATTTCGGTTCTATTACAGGTAGACAAAATAACGCATTCTGCTACACAGTCAAATTCATAGAGGCGGTTCAGTGCTGAGGCGACCTCGTCCTTATCAAACGAGAAACGTTCACGCACCTCTACAGCGGCACTTCTATGATTTAGACCTAATACCACTAATTTCATGGTCAAGTTTCTCCTCTATAGTCATCCACTCTCCCTTGAGAATGGCTTCAAATGTTTCTACGGTCAGATGGTCTCGCCAAAATTTCTGTCGAGCCTCTGGAGTAGGAAGTAGTAACTTTACTTCTTCTCTAAATATTT
Organism: Veillonella dispar; assembly: GCF_900637515.1. Taxonomy (NCBI): domain Bacteria; kingdom Bacillati; phylum Bacillota; class Negativicutes; order Veillonellales; family Veillonellaceae; genus Veillonella; species Veillonella dispar. The sequence goes on from NZ_LR134375.1 coordinate 1,619,547, forward strand.
TAAGTCTAGGCATAGCCTTTTGCAACTGACCATAACGATTCATCATATCTTGCTTTACGAGGCGATTGATACGAGGTCCTACGTTATTAGCGCTAATAGCGATATGAAGATCGCCTAGTTCAAGGGATGAAGGTACAGTAAATCTGCATGCACTAGGGGCGTCACTGCGATTAGTCCAAACGCGGTGTTTTTTCCCCATATCATATAACGTATCGTTTAATTCGCTATTATCTGTACAGATAAAGAACAAACTGCTCGTTATAATGTGGTGTTCATCATCCATTGTGAAAGCACGGTCGTACCACGTGATACGATTATCCTTTGCCCATTGGCAAATCCTATCTGTTACAGTGGGAGCAATCACCACAATGTTGCATGGCTCATCAATAAAGAGCTGCATTCGTCGCTCTGCGACCTTCCCGCCGCCAACGAATAGGATTGTATCTTCAGTTGTAGGTTGAAATGTTATGGATACCATGGCTGTCCTACTATATACAAAAAAATCGGCTTGATGGTCAAGCCGATTTTCAATTGCCTACATGAATCGTTTCAGATATACGCCGATACGCCCCTTACGAGATGTACCTGTAATGGCTTCTACCTTCATTCGGCCACGACCACGCATAGAGATTACATCCCCTTCTTTAACTTCTTGGGATGCACCCTTAGCTGGTTGCCAGTTTACTTGCAATAATCCTGCATTTATAGCGCTTACCAATTTAGTACGAGACACGCTAAAACCAGAACTTGCCACCGCATCTAAGCGCAAAGAAGCAACTGTAGTGCGGACTTCTTTAATTTTTTCTTCTTTTGGTGCAATATCTGATAGGTCAATAGCCTCTACAGATACAGAAACCATAGCAATTTTTGTGAAGTTTTGAATCACAAAGTCTGCTACGCTTTCATCTACCAAAATTTGAGCGCCCCCTTGTTGAACGATAACGTCCCCAAATTTGGAGCGATCAATGCCAAGACCCATCAGGGAGCCAAGCACATCGCGGTGGGTAAGCAATCGGAACCGTGGGTCCCAATTTACCTTAAGGGCGCGAATCCCCATATCCACAGTACCGTTAAAGTCGCTATCTACAAAGGCGATGCGGATACGTTCCGCCCCTTCATAGCCACCGTCTGTCTTAACGATAAGCTGTGGGTAGTTAGCCTTGATTGCGTCTGCAATGACAAGACCTGCAGGGCTCGTAAAGTCCGCCACGCGGTATGGGCGACCTTTTACAACCTGCTCAGCCAAGTCTAGCATGCGGCGAGCTTCCTCACCACTGCCACTGGCTTCAAAATATCGTATTAATTTACTAGTATCTGCCAAAATTATTTCCCCAATTCATTCGACCGAGCAAGACATGCTACTACGCCGTCTTGGAGAGCACTGCGAAGTCCACCTTTTTCCATGGCACCAATACCGGCAATGGTAGTGCCACCTGGACTTGTTACTTGATCTCGTAGTACTGCTGGATGATTGCCACTTTCAAGAGCCATCTTACCAGCACCATACATCGTTTGAGCCGCTGCCTTGATTGCCAAGTGACGAGGCAATCCAATGCGAACGCCCGCATCAGCTAACGCATCAAGAATGACGAACATATAACCAGGGCCCGCACCAGATAGTGCACCTAAGCGATCTAAATCAGCTTCGCTTACCACCGCTACCTCGCCAACAGCCTCAAATAATGCTTGAACATCACGACCAAGGTCAGTATGTACATCATCCCCGGCAAGAGCCGTCATGCCTGCACCGATAGAAGCCGGTGTATTTGGCATAGCTCTAAACCAGTTAGCTTGCGGAATTGCTGCATCTAGAGTATCTAAGTTGATACCTGCAGCAACGGAAATCATAACAGTCCCATAAGGTACTTCTTTTAACGTCTCTAATACAGATGGTAACACTTGTGGTTTTACGGCCAACAAAATCGTATTGTACTCGTTTACATTAGGCAATGTAGTAAAACCTACTACACCGAGCTCCTCAGTTAGAGCCTTACATTGTTCTTCGCGACGCACGAGAATGTGTATATCACTTGCTTTCAACACGCCATGCTGTAATGCACCGCGCAATAGAGCGCCACCCATTGAGCCAACGCCGATACATAAGGTTTTACCTAACATCGTTGTCACCACCATTTATAGAGAAATTATTTATTGTCCCAAGCGTATTCGTTTTGCTCAGCTTTGTTACTGTCATTATCAGAATAATCAATGGAAATGTTTACAGGTACACACATGAAAATGTCTTTACCTACTTTTTCCAATTTGCCATCCAATGCAAAAGTCGCACCAGATACGAAGTCCACAATACGAGCTGCTTCATGAGGATCTGTATTTTCAAAGTTGATCAATACAGGACGCATGTCGCGCAATTGATGTGTAATATTTTCAGAGTCTTCAAATACTTTTGGTTCAATTACAACTACTTTCATAGCTGTTGGACGTTGTGTCATCGTAGATTGGCCTCCTACCTTGCGTGGATGAAATTCAGATGCGCCGGATACTGGAGCTACTGGAGCTACTGGTGTAGGTTCCGCTTCATAGTCCTCTTCATCTTCATAGTCATAATCATCATATTCATAGTCATCATCATTTTTGCCTAAGAATAAGTTTTTTGCTTTGTCTAAATAATCTCCCAATGCCATTTGGATTTCCTCCTAATACTTAACGCTATCGATTATCAGGCAACCCGAGCCTTAATCATATACACGTCCCCCAAAAATTGCTGTGCCTACACGAACGATGTTAGCCCCTTCTTCCAAAGCGACTTCAAAGTCGTGAGTCATCCCCATAGATAAATATTGAATCTGTCCTTCTTCAAAATAGCCCTTCATATCCTCATACAAAGCGTTTGCTACGCGGAAGATTGGACGTGCTTCCTCTGGATCGTCGAAAAATGGCGCCATACACATCAAGCCCCGTACACGTACATGAGGTAATGTCTTTGCATAATCTCGAATCTCTGGAAACTCCTCTACGGACATGCCCGTTTTGGATGCCTCTCGAGCTACATTGACTTGCAACAATACGTCTTGCACCTTGTCGTGCTTTGTAGCGACCTTTTCGATTTCATCTAATAATTTACGGCTGTCTACAGAATGAATTAAATCAAACATAGGCACCGCTTGTCGCACCTTGTTGACCTGTAAATGACCAATCAAGTGCCATGTTAATGCTGGACCTTTATAGGTGAGCTGTTTTTCTTTAGCCTCTTGTACTCGATTTTCCCCCACATGAGTAACACCGAGACGTGCGACCTCTTCCACCGCTGATACAGGGTGGTTCTTAGTAACAGCTACTAATAATGCTGTATCTACGCGACCAACGCTCGCCATAGCATCTGCCATGCGCTGCTGTATTGCGTGTAGGGATTCTTCAATCATGTGATTCCCCTTCAATCTATATTTAAAAACCATAAAATATATTTGTATAGACTATTCTATTATATAGTATTTATTATTGATTGTACATCATTTAGGGCTTATAAAGCCTATAAATCTATGTATGTATATACTACCGTTCTTGTAGCATACCAAATAAAGCCATGCGACCTGTTTTACCAGATTCCCGGCGGTAGGAATAACAATCTACTTCGGTTACACTATCGGTACCACCGATAGCGATATGTTCTTTAGGTACACCATTAACCATAAGCCCTTCAGCAATAAAGTTCCATAAGTTAATATAAGCTTTATCTGATTTATCACCTGGATAGTTTACTACATCAGCAACGCTACGCTCTGTCATACCACGCCAAGCTAACTCAAAACGTTTGCCTAGCTCTATATCAACTTCAAAGGACTCCGGTCCAATACTAGGTCCAAGATATACATAACAATCTTTGAACTCAGTACCGTAAGTTTCTTTCATTGCCTCAATAGTAAGGACTGGTAAATGCCCTATCGCTCCGCGCCACCCTGCATGTACCGTAGCGATAGCGTGATGCTTAGCATCATAAATACCTACAGCTACACAATCAGCAATAAATAAAAATAGTGGTACATTCGGTAATTTTGTAAATACAGCATCACAATCGGCTATAGCTGTATCCTCTCCAAAGGCACCTGCCCCTATGAGGCCTTCTGTGATTTCCACAGCCTTTAAACCATGTACTTGATTACCACAAGAGATTCGCTCTGGTTCAACACCTAAATATTCAGCAACAATAGCACGGTTTTCACGAACATGCTGCGGCTTATCCCCTACGTGAAAGGCTAAATTTAGTGATTCATAGGGCTCTTGAGATACACCACCATGACGGTACGTATCACCTATTGTAATAGGAAAATGGTCTGCCCAATTAGGAGTTTCATAAGACCAAGTACCATGAGGTCCTTTAACATCTATACGTTTTACAGATTGATTCATGAGTGCCTCCTATTTACAAACACCACAGCGCTTACAGCCTTGTACACATGGCGGTGTATACGCTTCATCCACAGAACGTTTCCATTCCATTTCAAGATATCCATCGTCCATCCCCATGTCGAGGTGACTCCATGGTAAAAATTCATCAAAGCTGCGTTCACGATAGTTCATCTCGTCCATGTCGAGGCCGGCAGCCTTCATTTCAGACTTAAAGGACTTACTGCCACGATCTGCTGCACATGCCGCAAGAACAGCACCAAGACGGCGATCACCACGAGCTAGTACGCCTTGGATATACGCCTCTTTAGGTGATTCAACGAGCACCTCTATACGACGGTTCTTTTGCAATGCTTTTTTAATATATTGAAGTTTTTTCTCCACCGTTTTTTGATGATCCATAGCCATCCATTGGAATGGTGTAAAAGGCTTTGGAATAAATGGATTGATACTGAGCGTTAAACGACCTTTACAGCCTACCTCTGCCATATGGGCTTGCGTCCGTTCTGCAAGTCCTACAATTGCTTCAATATCTTCGTCAGTTTCCGTTGGCAACCCAATCATAATGTAGAGTCGCATATGTTGGATACCAGACTTAGCGGATAAAGTGGCAGCATTTTGTAAATGCTCTTCGCTAATACCCTTATTAATTACGCGCCGCAATCGTTCACTGCCCGTTTCTGGCGCAATAGTAATCGTCTTTTGCCCACTATCTGCCAAGCCATCTACAACAGCTTGTGTCAAAGAATCTGCACGCAAGGATGCACAGGAATAGCGCATATCCTTAGACCGAATATAGTTAACCAGTTCATCTACCTCAGGATAGTCCGAAATGGCTGCTCCCATGAGACCAACCTTTTTGCCAAGCTTTTCTGCCCGGTCTACGCCTTCTTTCAAAATTTCTAAAGGCCGTACACGAGGTACGCGGAAGCAATACCCAGCCATGCAGAATCGACAGTGGCGACCACAGCCACGGGCTACCTCAATGATATACATGGCGCCAAACTCTGTATAGTTTGTAGCTACTACGGTTTCACCACCGCTGGTAAGCATTTCAAAGTGACGTTTTATGGTCTTAGGAACGCCATCTGCTATATCATAGCCTTTAAACGCACCATCTTCGCTATAAATCGGCACATATAGAGATGGTACATACACGCCAGTTACATCTGCCAATTGGCGTAAAATAGTATGACGATCTAACCCTTCCATCTGTCCATCTCGAATCACATCTAATACGCGGCTGACGATGCCCTCCCCTTCACCGATAATAAAAGCATCGATAAAGTCGGCAAACGGTTCTGGATTGAAGGTTGCACAAGGGCCGCCAGCAATGACGATAGGATCGAACTCTGTGCGGTCTTTAGCCATAATAGGTACACGACCATGGCGCAACATAAGTGGAATATGGAAATAATCCATTTCAAAGGTTACATCAAAAGCCACCACATCAAATTGATGCATAGGCCGCTGTGTTTCAACACTCATCAACGGTGTCTTAGTCTTATCGTATGCTTCTAATTCTTTCTTCTCAGGCAAGAAAATGCGTTCACATACGCTATCATTGCGTAAGTTGATTTCCTCATAAATAATGTGCAGACCAAGATTACTCATGCCTACAAAATATGTATTAGGATAGACGATTGCTACCTTTTGCCCTGCATGAGGGTTTACAGTAACCCGACTATCTTCGTCTTTATATAATTCTTGTAATCGATCAATTAAATCTTTACGATTCACTAGTTCCCTTTCTATATAAGCCCACTATGAATAGTGGGCTTAAAAATACTACATATTAGATTTTAAAATTTAGATTTCAATGTATTTTTAGTAGAAATAGTTTTAGTCTTTAAAGCACTTACAATTTGAGGACGATGTTTTCTTTCATACGGATAGATGACTACCTCACCATCTTTGTATTCAGCAATATATACATCTTTTATTTTATACCCTTGCTTTTCAACCTCTTTTTCAAGCCACTCTTCTTCTTTTTCAATTACAGCTAATGTAAAATGATTAATCTGACCATCATCAATAAGGTCAAATTTAATATTTTCATCACCAAATTGAACAACGCTTAACTGACCATTTTGTTCTAGTACAGCACGTTTTACATCGGTTACATACTGAACACCAGCAGTACGCAATTTCAATTTAAGCTCTGCAGCTTGAATACCATAGCGCATACACTCTTCAGTTAACACGTGACCTTTTTCAATTACAATAACTGGGTGACCATCAAGAATGGTTTTGAAGAAACTAAGATTGCCTTTTAAGAACTTAAGAGTCATTACAAGAATAGTCCATAAAATGAGGACTAACATAAATTGTAAAATACCAATTTGATCATTATAAATGATGGCACCAATAATACCACCAAGTACATAGTTTTGCAATTGGTCAAGTGCAGAGGTTGGAGCTAAGTTCCCTTTCCCCATTAAGTTAATTTGTAAAATAATCGCCAAGAGACCAATGGCGAGTTTGGCAAAGACCATCCCATAGACGGCCATAGCTTCTGTCATATGTGGTCCTCCTTATGGTAATACATCCTCGACATCATGAATTCGATCAGTAGGGCTTACCTTATAGACACGGGTACTCGTATAGGTTGAAAACTCTGGGTTGAACTGAACCTCATAATAAGCATCATTAACCTTTAAAATCATACCATTACGAATCTTTAAGGAGTTAACCGCCAGTTGTTCACTTGGTATGGATTGATCAGTACTAAACGAATGTAGAAATTGAGCCATACGAGAAGAGTCTTCAGAGTATGTTTTCATTCGGTTATATTCTTGATACTCCAGTCCTAAGAAAAACACTACAACTAAAGACAAAATAACCAATAAATCACGATAGCGATTAGTAAAACCATTTCGCAATACCTGTACCCCTAGAACAAGCAGTGCTAAAAGAATGGCAACAAAAACGATAAAGCCCCATGTTTGGCTTGTCACAGCCTGACTTTCAACATAGGCCAACGTGTAAAAATCCATATTGTTCTCCTTTCATATATTATTCTTTATTATATCACAAATAAATATGCTAATAACCAACAACGACTTATAAAAAATAGAGCTACCACAACGATAGCTCTATTAAACAGTTACTATACTAATTTATTTACATTCACGGTACACGATGATATAAGCATGAGTATTCGCTGTAAAACCAGATTCTAATTCTAGTTCAACTTCTAAAACGACATCGTCAACGTCACCTTTATAATACGCATTCCGTTGTTCCGCGGAATAGAAATACATAGCCGCATTATATTCATTACCCGCTTGTACTGGGATTGTAATGCTAACAGGCTGTGTTTCAACATTCTTTGTTTTAGTGCCCACATTGTCCGTTGTGTAATATACGGCTTCAATAGTGTGTTCACCAGGTGTTAATGCCACAATGACTTGACCATATTGACCAGTTTTATGATCAATAGTAGAAAGGTCCTTACCATCAACCTTTACAGATTTACCATAAATATGAAGAATCGCTTTATTAGCATTCTCTTGAACAAATTGTTGTTCACCGGCTTGTCGTTTCTTATTGAACTTCATAAATACGGCAAACAAAATGGCCCAAATAACTGCGACAGCCACGATGATAATAATAGTTGTAGAACTCATAGTATCTCTCCTTATACCAAAATATACTACACTGACTCTACGCTAACTATATCATACGTACTTATATTACTCAATTAAAAAGCGACCCCAAATGGGGTCGCTTTCAGTAAGCTTATGCTTATCAAGAAATTACTACAGTAATCTCTTATTTCAACCAGCTCATCAAGTTGCGAAGTTCTGCACCAACTGGTTCGATTGGATGGTTAGCAGCTGCTTCACGATGTTCTTTAAGGAATTTTTGACCATTTTTGGAATCAGCCAAGAATTCGTCAGCGAATTTACCAGATTGGATATCAGCCAAGATTTGTTCCATAGCTTTTTTAGTATCTGCAGTAATTACGCGAGGACCTGCATGGTAGTCACCATATTCAGCTGTGTTGGAAATGGAGTGGCGCATTTTTTGGAAGCCACCTTCGTAGATAAGGTCTACGATCAATTTCATTTCATGCAAGCATTCGAAGTAAGCGTTTACAGGTTCATAACCAGCTTCTGTTAATACTTCGAAACCAGTTTTGATCAATTCAGTAACACCGCCGCACAATACAGCTTGTTCACCGAAGAGGTCAGTTTCAGTTTCGGATTTGAAGTTAGTTTCCAAGATACCGGAACGGCCACCACCGATACCAGAAGCCCATGCTAATGCAACTTCTTCAGTATCACCAGAAGGATCTTTTTCTACTGCGTACAAGCAAGGAACACCGGAGCCTTCTTGGTATGTACGACGTACTAAATGACCAGGGCCTTTAGGAGCTACCATGAATACGTTGATGTCTTCACGAGGTACGATTTTACCAAAGTGAATGTTGAAGCCGTGAGCAAATGCCAAGTATGCACCTTGTTTCAAGTTAGGAGCAATATCTTGTGCATATACGTCTGCTTGTAATTCGTCTGGAATCAATACCATAACGATGTCAGCACCTTTAACTGCTTCTGCAGTTTCTTTAACTGTAAGGCCTGCTTCTTCAGCGACTTTCCAGCTAGAAGAACCACCACGAAGACCAATTGTTACGTCCATACCATTTTCTTTTAAGTTCAATGCATGCGCATGACCTTGAGAACCGTAACCTAAAACTGTAATTTTTTTGCCTTCCAATTTGCTCAAATTACAATCTGCATCATAATAAACTGTAGTACCTAAAATTTTACCTGCCATACTAGACAACCTCCAATATATATTCAATAGAATATTTAATATATATACTGTACACAATCTCACAAATAAATGCAAGATTTGTAGTGTATATCGTAATTTATCGAATAGTCAAATAGACTAATCTACAACTTAAATTTGTACCCTTTTTGTATTAAGAAAAAATGAATTATCCCAGTTTTAGCTCTTACTTAACTATAATCCATGGGCGATTTTTCTCCCATACAACAGATACATCAATACCAAATACGTCGCTTAGAATTTCATCTGTCAAGATGTCTCGCTTCTTGCCTTTATACACAATGAGGCCATCTTTAATAATAGCTACATGTGTAATACTGGGCATAATCTCTTCAATTTGATGAGATACATAAATAAAAGGCTTATGCTCCTCTCGTGCCATATTCTCAACAGTTCTTAAGAATTGCTCGCGAGCAGGCAAATCAAGGCCAGAGCAAGGCTCATCTAGAATGAGCAAATCTGGATTAGCCATAATAGCCCGTGCTAATAATACGCGGCGCTGTTCACCAGCGGACAATGTATGAAATCTATGGCCTTCCAAATAGGACAAACCAAACTCAGACAATAATTGCAGTCCTCGTTCACGTACTTCAGGCTCTACCTGTTGATAGATACCGATACTATTAAAGGCACCAGAAATAACAACATCTTCTACGACTTGTTTATCCAAGGTGGACTGGAATTGTCCAAGCGCCGAACTAACAAAGCCTAATCGGGCCTTGATCTTAGGCCACGCATATTTACCAAATTCATGACCAAATACGCGTAATAGTCCTGTTGTAGGAATTTGGTAAGCTGGAATCATGCTGAGCATCGTCGATTTACCAGCCCCATTGAGACCTAATAAGGCCCAATTCTCCCCTTCTTCAACATGCCAATTAATGCCTTTTAAAATTTCGCGACCTTCACGACGAAACTTGACGTCTTCATAATGGAGTAATTCACTACTCACACAACCATCTCCTAAATCTTTTCTCCACGGCTCATTGCGGTAATGCCAGTTTTGGCAATTTCAAGGACACCATAAGTTTCCATAATTTGAATGAAACCGCGTAATTTTTCTATGCTACCAATTACTTCAATAATCATAGAAGTAGGAGAAATATCGAGCACATTGCCACGATATACATCGGCAATTTGTACAATTTGAGAGCGTGTTGCAGCAGTTGCTTTTACCTTGATAAGCATTAACTCACGGCACACCACATCATGATCTTCAAAGACTTTAACCTTTACAACATCAATGAGCTTGTAAATTTGTTTTTGAATTTGATCCAAGATGCGATCATCTGCCTCAACGGTGAGGGTAATACGAGCGTAGCCTGGTGTATTGGTAATACCAGATGTCATCTTTGTAACATTAAAACCACGACGGTTAAAGAGTGCCAATATACGTGCACCAATGCCTGCTGTATTTTTTGCAATTACTAAGACTTGATGTTCTCTCGCCATTATAGCACCCCTTTCTTGCCCATCATACCACTTACAGTACCGCCAGCTGGAATCATCGGCAATACATTATCTTCTCTTGCTACACGGCAATCCAAGATGATACTTTCATCAGATGTAATGAAAGATTTAAATTCTTTATTGAAATCCTCTACATTATCGATACGCGCGGCTTTCAAATCAAAGGCATCTGCCAATTTCAAGAAGTCTGGACTCGTTTCCAAATCTACATAGGAATAACGGCGGTTATTAAAGATTTGTTGCCATTGACGAACCATGCCAAGGTAACCATTATTAATGATAACAATCTTAATTGGTAAATTATATTGGCGAACCATCATGAGCTCTTCGAAGGTCATTTGGAATCCACCATCACCAACAACAAGGATAACTTGTTTATGAGGTGCCCCCACTTGAGCCCCAATTGCAGCTGGTAAACCATATCCCATAGTACCTGCACCACCAGATGTAACAATGGTATGAGGTTTTTTATGAGTTAAGAATTGAGCCGCCCACATTTGATGTTGGCCTACGTCTGTTACAATAACTGCATCCTCTTTGGCAATCTTGTTAAGTTCAGATAATACGTATTGTGGATGTAATACACCATCTTTAGATTCAGGAATTACCATAGGATATTCCGCTTGCCATTCACGAATTTGTCCGATCCACGCTTCATGAGTTGTAGGTTCTACAAGCGTATTAAGTTCAGATAAAACTCGCTTCAAGTCACCTACAATTGGTACGTTAATAGTAACGTTTTTATCAATTTCTGCTGGGTCGATATCGATATGTATGATTTTAGCTTTTTTACAGAAGAAATCTGGATGACCTGTAATGCGGTCGTGGAAACGAATACCAGCTGCAATAACAAGGTCTGCTTCTTCTGTACTATTATTAGCCGCTACAGAGCCATGCATACCCACCATACCAAGAGCAAGCTCATGGTTACCTGGGAAACCACCAAGGCCAACTAATGTATTTGTTACAGGAATTTGAGCTTTTTCTGCCAATTCCTTTAACTCATCCATAGCGCCAGACTTCAATACACCAGCACCGGCAATGATGAGCGGACGTTTCGCATTTTTAATGAGTGTAGCCGCTTTTTTAATTTGCCCTTGATGACCTTTATAGGTTGGATCATAACCTTCAAGATGGATAGGTACTTCATATAATTTATTGTATTCTGTCATGGATATTTTTTCTGTTTGAATATCCTTTGGAATATCAATAAGAACTGGTCCTGGACGACCTGTACTAGCAATAAAATACGCTTCTTTAATGATGCGAGGTAAATCGCGAATATCTTGAACAAGGTAGTTATGTTTTGTAATCGGCATGGTAATACCTTGGATATCTGCTTCTTGGAAGGAATCCTTACCAATAAACGGACGACCAACCTGACCAGTAATGGCCACCATAGGTACAGAATCCATGTAAGCAGTCATAATACCTGTAACAAGATTAGTTGCACCAGGACCGGATGTAGCAAGGCATACGCCTACTTTTCCAGATACGCGGGCATAACCATCTGCTGCATGAGCTGCACCTTGTTCATGACGAACAAAATAATGTTTAATTTCAGGGAAGCTATAAATTTCATCATAAATTGGAATTACCGCGCCACCTGGATAACCGAACATGTCGGTTACACCAAGGCGATGCAATGTTTCAAGGACAATGCGTGCCCCATTGATTGTTTCTGCGCTCATAGGAACCCTTTCGACCAGCTATTCAGATAAAATCTCGCTGGAATTTAATCGTTTAATAATGTAACCATTATTTTTGAAAGTATCAATAATGTGTTTGATGTGTTCTTCACCATTTGTTTCTACAGTCACTTGCAATTCCACTTCATGGAAGCGGTCAAGGTTTTTAAACTGATTATGATCAAGTTTAATAACGTTTGCATCCGCATCTGCAAGCATTTCAGATACAGCAACCAATTGACCTGGTTTATCCGGAAGGTTGACAGAGAAAGTGAAGATACGACCACGTAATACGAGACCTTTATTGATCATAGAAGAAATCGTAAGTACGTCGATATTACCACCACTAACAATGGCTACTGCCTTTTTGCCTTTACAGTCTAATTTTTTTAGACCTGCTAATGGTAAAATACCGGAGTTTTCTGCGACTAACTTATGTTTTTCTACAAGCAACAAAAATGCTTCCATCAATTCATAATCAGAGACAGTAACAATTTCATCTACATATTTCTTAATATATTTTAATGTAGTTTCGCCGATTTGACGTACAGCTGTACCATCTGCGATAGTTGCCACCTCACTAAGTGGTACAGGATGATCTTCTTTTAACGCAGCTATTGCACTAGCCGCGCCTTCTGGTTCTACACCAATAATTTTAATGCTAGGATTTTTTAATTTTGCAGCAGCTGCGATACCAGAAACAATACCGCCACCACCAACAGGAACTAGCAATACATCCGCATCAGGCAATTCCTCAAGAACTTCTAATGCAATTGTACCTTGCCCTTCGATAACATCTTCGTCATCAAAAGGATGGACGAACACATAGCCGTGCTCTTGTTGTAATTCCATCGCTTTTTGGTAAGCTTCATCATAAATCTCACCATGTAGAACGACTTCGGCACCATATTGTTTTGTAGCATTAACCTTGATGAGAGGTGTATGTTTTGGCATAACGATTGTCGCTTTAATGCCTAGACGTTTTGCAGCAAGCGCTACACCTTGCGCATGGTTACCGGCAGATGCGGCAATAACGCCGCGCGCCTTTTCTTCTTCTGTTAATTTTGCAATTTTATTATAGGCACCACGAACCTTAAAGGAACCTGTTATTTGCAAGTTTTCTGGCTTGATATATACATCATTGCCACTTTCATCGGAGAACACATCACTGTGAAGCAATTTTGTTTTCACCGTGATTGTGCTTAATCGCTCACGAGCCTCCATAAAATCATACAACTTATGCATGTACTCTATCTCCTCTAGTTAGTATTAATGAAAATCTACTATTAGTCTTCAAATACTTCGATAGCACCTTGTGCTGCAGAGGATACATGAAGAGCGTATTTTTTAAGATATCCAGTTACATTGGATTTGAATGGTTTCAATGCTGCTTTACGACGAGCGATTTCTTCATCAGATACAGCTAATTCCAATTTGCCGTTTGGAATATCGATGTTGATGATATCACCATCTTCAACAACGGCGATTGTGCCACCTGCTGCTGCTTCTGGAGATACGTGACCAATAGATGCACCACGTGTAGCACCAGAGAAACGACCGTCAGTCAACAATGCTACGTCTTTATCAAGACCCATACCAGCAATCATGGATGTTGGTGTCAACATTTCGCGCATGCCAGGGCCACCTTTAGGACCTTCGTAACGGATAACTACCACATCGCCTTTTACGATTTTACCGCCTGTAATAGCTTCAACAGCTTCTTCTTCGCTGTTGAATACCTTTGCTGGACCAGAGTGAACAAGCATATCTTCATCTACGGCACCTGCTTTTACAACGGAACCGTCTACAGCAAGGTTACCTTTAAGAACGGCAATACCACCTGTTTCATGAACAGGATTATTCCAAGGATGAATAACGTCTTCATCAGTTACATGAGCTACCGCTGCAATTTCACCTTGTGTTTTAAGAGCTACAGTTTTGCAATCTGTATGCAAACGACCATTTTCGGCTAAACGTTTCAACACAGCAGATACGCCACCGGCAGCATACAAGTCTTCGATGAAGTATTTACCAGATGGAGAAAGTTTAGACAATTGAGGTGTGTTTTGTGCAATGCGATCAAAGTCGTCCAAGGACAATGGTACGCCTGCTTCGTGAGCGATAGCTGGCAAATGAAGTGCTGTATTAGAGGAACCACCCAAAGCCATATCTAGAGCTACTGCATTTTCAAAGGCTTCGCGTGTCATAATGTCTTTAGGACGAAGGTTTGCTTTCAATACCTCTACTGCTTGCATACCTGCTAATTTAGCAAGACGTAAACGTTCAGAGTATACTGCTGGAATTGTACCATTACCAGGAAGGCCCATACCAAGAGCTTCTGTTAAGCAGTTCATTGTATTAGCTGTATACATACCAGAGCAAGAACCACATGTAGGACATGCTGTATTTTCGATTTCAGCTAACTCAGCATCACCCATTTCACCAGTTTGATGTTTACCTACGGCTTCGAATACATCAGACAAACCGATTTTTTTGCCATTATGTACGCCTGCAAGCATAGCACCACCAGACACGAATACGGATGGAATATTTAGACGAGCTGCAGCTATCAACATACCAGGTACTACTTTATCGCAGTTTGGAATGAATACCATAGCATCAAATGGTGTTGCCATAGCTGTTGCCTCGATGGAATCAGCGATGATATTACGAGTTACCAAGGAGTATTTCATACCGATGTGGTTCATCGCCAAGCCGTCACAAATACCAATTGTATTGAACTCGATTGGCACACCACCTGCGTTGCGAATGCCGTCTTTTACGGCTTGTACAATATTTTTCAAGCCCACGTGACCAGGGATAATTTCGTTGAAAGAGTTCGCAATACCAATGACTGGTCTGCCCATTTCTTCATCAACAAAACCAAGAGCTTTTAGCAAAGATCTGTGTGGTGCACGTGCTACGCCTGTTTTTAAATTGTCACTTCTACAACTCATGTTAATCTCCTCACTTTTCTTGAAAGCATCCACTTGGATGCTTTTCAACTTAATAAAAAAAGACGATTCTTATGAATCGTCTTAAAAGTTTACAAATGATATTCCTTTTGTTTACAGAATCCCTATATACATAAACGACCTATGTATCCCTTGGAATAAATACACATAAGAAACAAACCGTATAGTCAATTCTTATTGATTGTATATTAAACCATTCGTGGAACTTCTAAGACAAAAACGTGTTAAGTTGTTGTTCATAATTCGAATGTTTTTAATAATCACGACGAGCGCGATAATCAACAAGCTAATGACTAAACCCAACATGTTTCCTCCTAAAGTAATCTGTAATCATAAAATAATAATAACACTTTATATAATGTCGTGCAATAAATATTCTATAGATTTATCATATAAATTTTTAAAGTTTACCATATATAAAAACTATAGCAATAACAATAATACACTACCTATCTAATACATATAGAAAATAAAACGATAACAAACTACTAAACAGATAGCGCAAACAAAAAATCCCCCACTACCGTGAGAGATTTTTGAATATTATAGAATACCGAATAGCCACATACCAAGGGTGCCGCCCCAGAAGTGAATAAGGAAGCTTACTACAGAAATGGCAAGACCTACACGCCACCACGTTCCTTGCGGTACGTAGCCCGCACCGAAGAAGATTGGCGTTACACCAGAGCTATAATGCGTTAATGTACAGCCAGGACTATTCATCAAACCAAAGAGCAAGATGGTAAATGGAATTGGTGCTCCCATCGCTACCAAGATGGCTGCAAAAGCGGAGAATAACGCTGTAATACGCGCTGTACCACTGGCAAAGAAATACTGAGAGTATACAAAGGTTGCAGAGATAATAAAAGATGCCCAGAACCAATCAATACCTACAAGATGTTGACTTACAAAGTCTGCAAACACCGCTACAACACCTAATTTACCAAGTAAACCAGCCATACCAACGAGGGTACCCATCCAGATTAGAATATCCCAACCTGTGCGTTCACCTAGAATATCTTCCCAAGTAAGGGATCCTGTAACTACACAAGCAAGTACGCCCATCATAGCAACTACAGTAGGATGTAACTTCGTCCAAATCGCTGTGGACCACAGCAAAATACAAATTACAAAAATAATAGCCACTGAAATTTCAGCCTTTGTAATAGGACCTAGTATATCTAGCTCTTTTTGGGCCATTACCGCTGCTTGAGGCGTCTCCTTGATTTCAGGTGGATAGATTTTATAAATAAACCAAGGCATCAAGATCATACAAAGTACACCAGGGATTACACCTGCTTGGAACCATTCCCACCATGAAATATCATAGCCAAATAATTTTGCACCTAAGGATGTAATCAATAAGTTACCACTACAAGCAGTTAAGAAGATTGTTACAGTAATGGTGTTTATCGTATGAGCCGTGGTCATCAAGTACGCCCCAATACGACGTGCTGTACTACCATTTGGCTCAGAATCAAAGGCTAACGAAATATTTTGTACAATAGGGAAAATAATACCGCCCCCACGAGCCGTATTAGATGGCGTGGCAGGAGAAATAATAAGATCCGTACAAGCCAATGCATAAGCTAACTTTAAGGAACTAGTACCAAAGGAGCGAATCAAAGTATACGCGATACGCTTACCAAGGCCAGAATTAATAATGCCTCTAGAAAAGAATACAGCTGCTACGATAAGCCATACATTGGCTTCAGCGTAACCACCTAATGCTTGCACCATGGTAATAGAATTTGTTGCTACAGCCGCAACAATACCAAAGAGTGCCATAATACCTGTTGGCCAAGGTCGTAAAATAAAACCTACAATTGTAGCTGTGAAGATAGCTAATAAATGCCATCCTTCAGGCTTAATCGCCTCTGTGTGAGGCAAGAACCAAATTACAAGTCCTACCAGTACCGTCAGTGCGGCGCGTGTAAAGGTATTCATAGAACCTCCCTATCAAACTACACATATCAACAGTTACTGTTGATTATAAAAAACTATATGGCGGTCATTACACATAACCGCCATATAAATTAGCAACTTTCCAAAAATTCTTTAATCTTTGGATTAGAGCGCAATGTATCCATCTCTTCAGGGGTTAATAATTTCACCTTGTCCCGATCTTGGTTAACCAAGCAAAGGAATCCGATATAATCTCCTTTATTAGCCCGGAATTGATGTATCGTTTTACCTGGAATTTCAATAAAATCACCAGCTTCTACATCATGGATTTCATCGCCTAATAAGACTTGACCCTTCCCGCGGAATATCATAACCATATGTGTATGTTCATGATATTCAAGCGTAGAATACCCACCTGGCAAGCATTCAAAATAGCGGAATTGGCATGGAATATCAAAGGCCCCATCGTATAAAACTTGACGTGTTACATCTTTAAAAGGGCTACCATCTTGTTTATATACCAAGGTATCGACGCCATCCCACTTGAAATTTTCAGCATCAAACTTGCGTATCATTTTATTACCTCTTTATGAAAAAAGGCTGCATCGAAACAGTGTTTCAATACAGCCCTATGGGTTCGATTATTTGAAGAAACGTTTCAATGTTCCTAGTAAACCATGACTATGTTCTTGTACACCATCTGCAACGCTTTCTACTTCAAAGCCTGTACGTTCAATAGCTTTTGTAATATCTTCAACAGATGCTTTTGCTGGATCAAAAGAAACAGTCGCTGTTTTCTCTGGCAAATTTACCTCTGCACTCAAAACACCAGGTAATCCAAGGGATGCACCTTCAACAGTTTCTTTACAGTTATTGCACATCATACCAGGTACAGTAAATACCTTTGTTACAACGCCATTATCTTCACCACAACCACAATCTTTGCACATAGTAATACCTCCTATTAATCATTAACTTCTTTATGTTTATCGTCGTTTTTAGCCCCTGCTGTTACGTCAATAGTAGTCGCCTTTTTAACGGCTTCTTTCGTTTCATCAACAGCTTTTTTAGGGCCGGAAATAGCATCTTTAAATTCATTGATGCCCTTACCAATAGCTTTACCTACTTCAGGCAACTTACCAGGTCCGAAGATAACTAGAGCGATCACTAATATAACTATTAATTCAGGTGTTCCTATAGATCCCATATGTATCTCCTTTATATTTACTAAAACTTACATCTTTTAGTGTACATCATTATAGGCTGCCTTGTCTACATACCAGGTCACAGCTTCTTGTGAAAGCACCGCACCAGGCAATGTACGACCAATGCGTTTATCCCACGTTAAATCCTCGTAATCTTCGCGTTGGTATAATACCTTTGTCAATGCAGTTCGCTTGCTTTCACCAGTCACAGTAAACCAGACAGCATCAGATTTTGCTAGGAAAGAAAAAGTCATAGAAATGCGTTCCCATACCTTGCCATCCTCAACGGCAACCACATCTTGATCAGCTACACGAAGCGCGTGAGAGCCTGCAAATAATCCTGCCGTATGACCATCCTCGCCTAAATCAAGCAACGCTAAATCAAGACCAGATTTTTTACATGCCTTTAGGACATTGCGAACCTCTTTTTCATATTCTTCAGCCGCTTCATGTACGGTTTTAGAATCCGTATTAATCGGCAAGAAATGAGCAGCCCCCTTTGCCTTGCATAGCAAATGAGGTTTTACGCGATTGAAGTAATTATCCTCATGCGTTTGTGGCAAGAAACGCTCATCAGTCCACAAGAAGAATATACGTTCCCAATTAAGGCGCTCAATATATTCAGGAGAGTTAAGTAATTCTAACAAACCATTTATAACAGTACCCCCAGTAATACCAACGATGCACGTTTCAGTACGGCTAATTTCATCATTCGTAAAATCAATAAAATCCTCCGCCAATGCTTGGACTACATCACTAGGACCGTCATAACATTTAATTGTATCTTGAGCCATGTAATAATGACCTCCTAAAACTATTATAATAGTACTATTATATATACTTTTGCTTTTTTATGAAAGCAAAACCGATGTAACTCAATATATAGAGCCACATCGGTTCGAATTATATTAGTAACTGCTTATAAAATACATGATATTTCAAAGAATTACAAGAGAATAATTATTATTTTTGACCAAATTTAGGGCGACGACGTTCTGTGAAAGCTCGTACACCTTCCTTAAAGTCTTCAGAAAGACCTAAGGAGCATTGATTTTCTACTTCAAACTTCTTGTACTCTTCCCAGCCAGATAAGAAGCTATTCCACATCATTTCTTTCATAACGCGGTAAGATTGTGCAGGACCTTTTGCTAATTTCTCTACAAGACGTCTTGTAGCAGTTTCTAGATCTTCTAATTCACAAACTTTATATACAAAGCCAAGTTCTTTACCTTTTTCAGCAGATACGGCTTCACCAGTCATAACGATATGCATAGCACGGTTCATACCAATGGAACGAGTCAACAAGAACAAACCACCTGCATCTGGAGCAAGACCTACGTTTACGAAAGCTTGAATAAAGCGTACGTTATTAGCTGCCACCACAAAGTCTGCAGCTAACGCCATGTTGAACGCCGCACCTGCTGCTGCACCTTGAAGGCTCATGATAACAGGTTTAGGTAAGCGTTTCATAGCCATAGAAATTTGAGCTACAAGCTCAACAATTTCAAATAAAGACTCTGTATCACCATCATTTACAGCCCGTTCCATTTCTGTTAAATCGCCACCAGCAGAGAATACCTTGCCTTCAGCATTGATGAGCAATGCACGAACACTTTCATCATTATGTGCTTTGTCTAAAACCTCAAGGATCTCCTTGCACATCTCGATATTAAAACCATTCGCCACTGTAGGCCGATTAAATGTCAACGTACCAATGCCGTTGTCCACTACGTACTGAATTGTATTATAAATCATATGAGTTCTCCTATATGAAAATCCATTTTCGAAAAAATTCGATGATATATCTCTATTATAGGAGAATTAAATGTCCCTGTAAATGATAGAATTACATAACCCAATAAAATCAAAGCAATACTATTATCCTATAAGCTATAAGCCACAAACTAAAAATAAGACCTAAGCTATAAGTAGTCTATAATGCAAAAACACCTGCAGACATTGTCTGCAGGTGTAATAACCTGTATTCCAAATATTAACGTTTGGAGAATTGGCTTGCTTTGCGGGCTTTTTTAAGACCGTATTTTTTACGTTCTTTCATACGTGGGTCACGAGTCAAGAAGCCAGCTTTTTTCAAAGATTGACGAAGTTCACCATCTACGTCCAATAACGCACGGGAGATACCGTGACGAATTGCACCAGCTTGACCGGAAGGACCGCCACCAGCTACAGTTGCGATTACATCGTATTGTTCAACTGTGTTAGTCAAGTTCAAAGGTTGTTTTACGATCAATTCCAAAGTTTGGCGACCGAAATATTCATTAAGTTCACGTTTGTTAACAGTGATTTTACCTGTGCCCGGTACCAGACGAACTCTAGCAACGGAAGATTTTCTACGACCAGTGCCGTAATATTGTGCTACTGCCATTATATGTTCCTCCCTCTAGATTATCGTACGGAAATTTCTAATACTTCTGGTTTTTGAGCTGCATGTGGATGCTCAGGACCAGCGTATACGTTTAATTTACGGTATTGTTGTGCACCCAATTTATTTTTTGGAAGCATACCACGAACTGCCATTTCAACAACACGTTCAGGTTGTTTTTCAAGCATCATGGACAATTTAGTGAAACGGGAACCACCTGGGTAACCAGAGTGACGGAAGTATTCCTTTTGTTCCAATTTTTTACCAGTTACGCGAATTTTTTCTGCGTTTACAACGATCACATGGTCACCAGTGTCTACGTGTGGTGTGAAAGTTGGTTTATTTTTGCCCCGAAGAACTTTTGCAACTTCGGCAGCAAGGCGTCCTAAAGTTTTACCTTCAGCGTCAACAACATACCATTTCCGTTCGATTGTGTTCGGATTGGCCATAAATGTAGTTTTCATGCTGCATATCCTCCTAATAACGTCATAATTCTACCAAAATCAGCTTGTCCTTTGCTTCCGGGGCTAATGGAAACACGACTAAAGCTTACTCAAAATAGTATACAGATTTTATAGGTTTGTGTCAATTAAAATTTAGTACTTATATGCTGTCATCAAATTATTTTTTTAATATAGAATTACATTGCTGTATTACATCATTCAATACGGTCTGATCAGTATTAAGAAGAAGTTTAACCCAATTATCACGCCAACTGCCTCCTAATTGAGCTTCTACTTTTATATGTCCATATGAATTACATATAATATGGACATAATCATCCGAATCATCATAAGCAATACGAACTTCTCCATCTAATGTTATATATATTAATTTGAGTTGACTGATTAATTCTCTAAATTCATTTACAGTATAAACAAAGGTACCTCGACCAGAAAAGTCTCCACTTTTGATATATACACTAAAGGCAATACACTCTTCTCGCGGCTCAGCATCAGCGATATATTTTTCTTCTAACTCAACACGGATAATATCCATTAATATCTCCTCTAAATAATAAAAATGAACAGTCCCCTTTATTATCTTTCATTAGCAGAAACCTACTTATATTACACATTACTTTATATTGTGCAGGAAATTTAAATATTTATATAGAATTATGAATGTATAACATCAAAATTGGTAAAAGTTTAATTGAGATTTTGTAAAATAATACATATTATATCAGTACATCTATTATCTAGGAGATGATAGTATGAATCTAGAAAACAAAAACTCATTTCTCTTAAATAGTGCTCTATTCTTTTCAACAATGGGAAGCACCGCAACA
Source organism: Veillonella dispar (assembly GCF_900637515.1). Taxonomy (NCBI): domain Bacteria; kingdom Bacillati; phylum Bacillota; class Negativicutes; order Veillonellales; family Veillonellaceae; genus Veillonella; species Veillonella dispar. The sequence continues at coordinate 1,641,626 of NZ_LR134375.1, forward strand.
ACACTAGGTTTTATAACATATATATTCAATACCACCCACAGTCCCTTTGATACAGGGGCAGTTACAATAGCGACATTATTAGTTGGAATGTTATTAGGCCCATTTTTAGGGATACTCGTAAAAGAAAAAGGCTTAATGTGGTCTATGGTTGTTCCTGAAATAGTTTCGGGTTTTATATTATTAATTTTTGTTTTCATAGATAACCTATATCTAGTATATATCATAGCTTTTCTTATAGGTTTTAATAATAAAATTTTAGGAATCGCTAGACTTTCTTTTGTACCTAATATTACAAATGATTTAGTCAAATTCAATGCACTGCTCCGGTCTATTAATCGTTTTGCATTAATAAGTGGTTCCTTATTATTTAGCGTTATAATTAATTACTCTTTAACGCTAGTATTCGTTATTGATGCAATTACTTATATTATTTCCGCCTACCTACTTTATCGTTTAAATAAAAATGTAAGAATCCAATCACACTCAACTATCTCCAAAAAATCTATTAGGGAAAGTATATATGATCGCATTCAACTTTTATTAAAAGGATATAAGTTATTATTCCTAAATAAAAAAATTAATTTTATAGTTTATTTGGGTATATTAGCCAGAATATTTTATATGTGTATACCTATTCTACTATTAATATTTATTAAAGATATCTTACATTTAACTGATAGTCAGTATGGATATACGCAAACAATCTCTAGATTGGCATCATTCATTATTTTTGGACTTCTTGCTAAATATTTTACTATTAACTTAGCAACGAGTTTTAAAAAAGTTTTGTTCCCTCTTTTTATACTATATGGAGGAAGTATTTTTTGCATAGGCTATATAAAAACAATAGAACAACTTTATATTCTATATAGTATATCTGAAATATTATTATTTACAGCCGTTGTTTTAGTTCATGCATATATACAATCTATTTTTTCACAAGAAGAGTTAACATTGGCTAGCGGTTCTGTAAGTACAGGTTTCTCTATTGGATCAATATTATCAATAACTATATTTACAAACTTAGCAAATATATTACCGCTACATGATATATTTTTTATATGTGGACTGGGGATAATTATAAGCGCAGTTATTATAATAGGCTATACTCGATTAAACCAAGAAAGATAGATTTTATGATAATTATTTGATTTACCCTTTTATAAATGATACACACATAATATATAAAAAATCCGCAGTGCGTTGCACTGCGGATTTTTGCGCCAAATTATTTGGAGTACAATTCGACGATAAGTGTTTCGTTAACTTCGATAGGAAGTTCTTCACGTTGAGGAAGACGAGTGAATGTAGCTTTGAAGCCTTCCAAGTCTTTTTCAATGTAAGGAAGTTCGAAAGAACGAAGTTCTTGGAAGTTAGTTTTGAACATTTCGTTGTCACGAGATGCTTCGCGCAATTCGATTACATCGCCTGGTTTGCAGGAGAAGGAAGGAATGTCTACGCGACGACCGTTTACCAAGATGTGGCCATGGTTTACCATTTGACGAGCTTGACGAATGGAGTTACCGAAGCCGATGCGATATACAAGGTTATCAAGACGTTGTTCCAAAAGGATCAACATGTTTTGACCTGTAACACCTTGCATTTTTTTCGCTTTATCATAATAGCGTACGAACTGGCGTTCTAGCAAGTTGTAGTAAGCTTTAACTTTTTGTTTTTCTAATAATTGTGTGCCATACTCAGACATTTTTTTCTGACGTTGGTCTTTTTTGACGCGATTCAAGGCTTTTGCGTGACCGAATACGTTCACACCAAAGCGACGACAAAGTTTGAATCGAGCCTCTCTTCTCGTTGCCATGTGATTATCACCTCATAAGATTAATATAAACTTGTACCTACACATAAAGGTACTCATGTATAATATCATTTTCATTTACTTATGTCAATTATTGATAATGGTGAAAGTCATTGAAATAAGTGCATAATAGCGAACTGATTTTACACTTTTTTGCGATAATATTGCTCACTATATCGATTGTGCATGCTTCATCATATTTTATAGATTTAGATGAAAAAACAATTATAGTATGCTACAATATTAGTAAGAAAGGTAATAGGTATCATTGGAGTTTTATGTCAATATTGGGGGAATACTATGAAAGAGTTACCTACAATGCAAGAGCTACAAAGTTTTATTACCTATAATAAAACAGGAAGCTTTACATTAGCTGCACAATCTATGAACATTACACAATCAGCTTTCAGCGCTCAAATGAAAAAATTAGAGCGTCTAGTTGGTGTGAAATTAATTTCCCGCTCTACACGAGGTAGCCGTTTGACACCAGAAGGTGAATTATTCCTACCAGAAGCAGAACAAGTTCTCGACACATTGGAACGTGCTATTCAATCAATCCGTTTAGCCAGCAAGGTAGAACGTCCAATCTTAAATATTGGTGTATTGCGTAGTTTAGGGGACATTCGCCTTAACGGATATGTATCCCACTTCTTCCAAAACCATCCTGAGTTCTCTGTCAGCATTTATGACATGGAAGAAGAAGAGTTGATGCTCGACTTACGCGAAAATCGTATCGACATTGCCCTCCTCTACTTACCAAATAACAAGGATATGTCAGCATATGAATCTACAGCCCTTCGCGAGGACGAATTCGTATACTATGCGCCAAACATTATCGATGGTATGGAAGTTGCTAGTTTGAAAGCAATTCAGCAACAACCGTTGCTTATGTATCCACCTAAGTACTTTATGTATCGCACATTGAAAAACTATGTGGGTAACGGCCAACAAAACCTACATATTAGAGGTAGCCGTTTATCCAACCCATATACAATGATCGACTACTGCCAAAAAAATAAATCTGGCTGCATCGTAGCACGCCAAATCTTAAATTCTTTAAATATCAATGATGGCTTCATACCTTTAGAAAAACCGTTTAAACTGCAAGTGTGCTTCGCATTCAAGAAGAATAACTCTAAATCCGAAACAATGCATACCTTTATGGATTATGTGCATAGCGAATCACCAGCACGTTTATAAGAACGAACCAAAGCCTGTACACAAATACGTGTACAGGTTTTTTTATTGCCCTCTACCGTTACAAGTTGTAAAATAGAGAATAGATTTCAATTAATATTGTGAGGTTATTATGCTCTTATCTATTTTCTTCTTTATATTGGCTGGTCTAGCCGAAATCGGTGGTGGCTATTTAGTATGGCTGTATATGCGCGACGATAAAAGTCCTGTCTATTTACTAGCTGGTGCTTTCATCCTGTTCTTATACGGCATTATCCCTACCTTTCAACCAGAAGCAAGCTTTGGTAAAGTTTACGCAGCCTATGGTGGCGTATTTATCGCCCTCTCCATCCTATGGGGTTGGCTCATCGATGGTTTACGACCAGACACATATGATATCATCGGCGGTCTTGTATGTCTTGTAGGCGTCTATATCATCATGTACGCGCCGCGTTAAATACTAAGAATCCAACTACTATATAAAGAACAACAATAACTACATAAAGTGCAAAGAGTACAACCACTACAGTTGTACTCTTCTTTTTATTCCTATTACTATTGTTTTATATAGGTAACCATTTTCCTATAACTATCACCTTAAACAAATGGCTATTCCTTTATCTATAAATATATGTTGTTTACTATAACAAAAAGCGGTCATCCGAAGATAACCGCTTACGTTGGTGGACGATGACAGGATCGAACTGCCGACATCCTGCTTGTAAGGCAGGCGCTCTCCCAGCTGAGCTAATCGTCCATGTGGTGACCCGTCCGGGAATCGAACCCGGGATACCGCCGTGAAAGGGCGGTGTCTTAACCGCTTGACCAACGGGCCATATGAAATTGGCTCCTCGAGTAGGACTCGAACCTACGACCGATCGGTTAACAGCCGATTGCTCTACCAACTGAGCTATCGAGGAACATTAATGGAGCGGGAAACGAGATTCGAACTCGCGACCCCCGCCTTGGCAAGGCGGTGCTCTACCGCTGAGCTATTCCCGCATGTGGTGGACGATGACAGGATCGAACTGCCGACATCCTGCTTGTAAGGCAGGCGCTCTCCCAGCTGAGCTAATCGTCCATATGTGGTGACCCGTCCGGGAATCGAACCCGGGATACCGCCGTGAAAGGGCGGTGTCTTAACCGCTTGACCAACGGGCCAGAATGGTGACTCACCCGCGACTCGAACGCGGGACACCCTGATTAAAAGTCAGGTGCTCTGCCAACTGAGCTAGTGAGTCATGAATGGCTCCTCGAGTAGGACTCGAACCTACGACCGATCGGTTAACAGCCGATTGCTCTACCAACTGAGCTATCGAGGAATGTATGGAGCGGGAAACGAGATTCGAACTCGCGACCCCCGCCTTGGCAAGGCGGTGCTCTACCGCTGAGCTATTCCCGCATACAGAACCGATAATTAATATAACATAATCATCAATCTGTCGTCAAGAAGAATTTAAGTCTGTCCTGACTGCCCTATAATAATATCAATTTACACATATAGTGTCAATGGTTTTTCCATGAAATTCTCAGTTAATTTTGCATAATTGAGCATAAAACATATAAAAAGAGGGATTTAATAACCCCTCTTTTATATAGATTACTCTTTGTTCTTTTGTCTACCTTTACCGGCCCCATCTTCAGCGGCTTTAACCTCAGCTTCGACGAAGGTTTTCATATCATTCAGCATATGCATGGATGCATCAATAATGGATAGTCCCATTGTAGAGCCTAATGCTTCATCAATTTGTAAGTTATAGTGCAAACATGGTTTTACACCTAAGAATCGACATTGCTCCTTATGGATTGGTTCCTCATATGCTGCAGATGGGAATATATAGTCCTTAACCAATGGCTCAATAGTAACTGCCGCTAATACAGCTGCACCGGTTACGGCATTATCAAACACTACCGCCATACGATGACTAGCAGCACCTAAAATAAATCCAGTTAAGAATGCAATATCTAAACCACCTGCGACATGAAGCAAATGCAATACCGCATCACGACGCTCGCTTTCACTCAAAGCAGACCAATCATCAACGGCAATGTTGAAACGATCTACAAAGGAATGAATATGAGCAGCTCGTTGCTCAATGGTAGGTCCACATTCAGTATGAACTAGAATATCGTCATAGGCGCAACCTGTAATCGTTGCTGTCGTTACTAGAGAATCCAAGAAAGCTCGTTCACCAATATTACCAATAGCAACTACTTGCAAGCCAGCCTTATGTAATTTCTCGGCATAGGTAAAGCCTAGTTCAAGGGCCTCTTCTAATTCATCACAAGAAATAACAGGTTCTACACCAAAGAAATGGGAACCCTTACGGATAACCTTTTGGTCAATATTCGTCAAATCCGTTGTATCTTGTTCAAGGCCTATATTTACTACATGCACAGGTGCTTGTAACTTAGATGCCGCACCTTGTGTAGCCGTTCTACCATCATTGAAACGCTTAATAGCTGCGTAGCTTTCACGACCATGCTGACTATTTTGAGGACCATCTACTAAGTGATCCGCCGCCACCACAAGTACACCATATTGCAAATGGTTTGGTTGAGGATTTGCCAGAATGCCCGCAAAGCGCTCAGCTATTAACTCTAATGTTGCAAGACTATAAATAGGTTTTGTTAAATTATCGATACGTAATCGGCATGCTTCCATGGATGGCGCATGTAATGGTTCAATTGTAAAAGTTCTCATGCCTTACCTCCTGTAACAGCCAAATACATATGAACAGCAAGATCTAGCATTCCCATTTGAATGGAGCCACCAGAGGCCTCACCGAGACATAGCCCTAAATCAACATAGGCTTCAAGGCCTAAATTTTCTAAAGAAGATTTAGCCGCTTTTTCAGCTGATAAATGAGATGCCATTACATAATCCATCGCCTGTGGAACTAATGTTTTAGCAACCAATGCACAAGCAGATGTATTAAAACCATCAATAATAACAAGTGCATTATTCGCTGCAGCACCTAGAATAACACCTACGATACATGTAAATTCAAAGCCGCCCACAGAGGATAAAATTCCGATTGCATCATCTTTCGGAATATTTTTATATTTTTCTAATACATCATGCACAATGCGTTGCTTTAATTTTAGACGCTCATCAGAAATATTAGTGCCTCGCCCTGTAGCTTCCTCTGCAGTGAGTCCTGCAAACTTGGCAGTCATAAGAGCACTAGCAGTAGTATTAGAAATTCCCATTTCCCCTACTAAGAAAACATTAAAGCCTTCGTCGATTTTCTCTTTTACAAGGCGGATACCTATTTCAATGCCTTCAACGGCTTGTTCACGTGTCATGGCCGGTTCTTCAACAAAGTTTTTTGTGCCCATACCAAGTTTATGACTACGGAGTCCTGGTACCCAGCTCATATCTGCATCAATGCCCATATCGATGACTTCCATTTGAGCCCCACAGTAATTAGCTAAGGAATTGGCACCCGCCCCTTTAGGAATTAAGTAGTTTTGTGTCATCCCTACAGTTGTTTCCTTTGGATACGCACTTACGCCCATATCGGCCACGCCATGATCGGCAGAGGCAATAATCATACAAGGCTTTGGAACCGTTAAGTGTTCCTGATTTGTAGCCGCACCATATTGAGCCACCACGTTTACAAGTCGCCCATATTGTTCTACAGGTGAACCTGCATTCCAACTATCAATTATATGTTGTTCAATCTCATGACTGCGCCCAGTAATAGCGTCACAAGTTTCTTGTAACAAACTCATAATATCTCCCTTAACTAAATCATATGTTACATGTATATTCTTTACGAACCCTAGTATACACATTATACTGCATAAACCGCGTTACTTCAGCTATATAAATAGACATCAAACTCAAATGAATGTTAATTACTCATTGTTAGTACTCTATGAATGTTAACCAATGTATAGCCTTAGCTAATAATTATTTATCATTAGCTATTCTTTATTTGTCCTGTTAAATATGGTAATTTACCGCGAATTTCTCTACTTCGTTCTAAATAGGTTTCTAGACTTTGACCTTCGTCTTCTTGTGAAAGTATCTCTTTTACCCGTTGAATTTCAAATTCGATTTGTGAAAGACCTTCAATTACATTGTGTCTATTACCGTAAATGATTTCACGCCACATAGATGGTAATCCACCGGCAACACGTGTACAGTCTCTAAAGCCCCCTGCGGACAATTTCATGCGCAACTCGCCTAGTTCATCACCACCGGAAACTTGAGTTAGAATGGATGCCAATAAATGTGGCATATGGCTTACCATGGCTAAGTATGCGTCGTGAGCGTAGATATCTACAAATTCAATACGAGATCCTACAGCGCGACCCATTTCAGCCAATTCTTGAGCCACCTCTTCACTATATACATCAGAGGCCTTATCCTCTAGTACAATCCAGCCCATACCTTTAAATAGGTTTTTATGAGATACTTCGTAGCCCCCCTTTTCAGAGCCCGCCATAGGATGAACAGATACAAAAATTGTCCCTTTCGGAATGGAACTATATACAGCTCGTACAAAGTTTTCCTTTGCACTAGATACATCAGTTACCACTTGTCCTGGTCTAAAAAGATGTGCCGTTTCTGTAAATAGTCTTGCATTTGTATCTGGAGGTAGTGAAAATACGACAATATCCGAATTCTCAATCAATGGTTCTACCTCAGTCCAGGCAGCTTTCACCACACCATCTTGAATGGCTGCATCACAAACCTCTTGGCGACGCGCATAGCCCACTACCTCATAATCGGTATAAGCCTTTAACGCCTTTGCCAACGAACCACCTAATAACCCCAAGCCAATAATACCTACTGTCTTACTCATATAAACCTACTTTCACAAATAATTAGCCTTACACTCTCTAATGTAAGGCTAACTATATCTACAAACTACTAAATATATACTGAAATCGTGTAACTATAAGACTATGCCTCTATGAGGCGTCTATTTTTCCACTTCCCACTATACCAGCGATATACAAATAATAAACCTCGTAAAATTTCATCTACCGCCATGGCAATCCAAATGCCTACGAGCCCCCATCCCCAGTAAATACCAAAGAGGTAGGACAATGGCACAGCACATAGCCACATGCCAAAAACGCCTACGAGCATCGGCGTTCTAATATCCCCTGCTGCTTGTAAGCAGCCAACCATAACAATATTAACGGCACGACCTAACTCAAGGAAAATCTCAATCAGTAATACATTATGTGCTAACGATAGGATTTCTGGATCCGTAGTAAATATGGATAGTACAATATCACTGGTACTATAAAAGAACGTAGCCAGTCCTACACTAATGGCAATGGCTAACAACATAGAATGCCATACGCGATTTGTCACCTCAGCTTGTCGTTTAGCCCCCATCAGGTAACCCACAATAACTTGAGATGCATTTGCTAATGCTATGGTATATACATAGCAAAGCATGGCAATAACCGATACATACACCTTTGTATTAATAACAGCTAACCCTAAGATGTTGACCATTTTCATAATCGTTGTCTGAGATAACTGATAACTTAAGGTTTCACCACCAGAGGGAACACTGATATTTAGTAAAGACTTAACCGTATGCCACGGGAATGGTTTTAAAAATTTGAAGCTCACCTCTAAAGTAAGCAACTTCTTAAAGGTATAGCCGATAATTACGAGGCCTACCACCTTAGATAACCAGGTAGAAATTGATACCCCTAGTACACCAAGGCTTGGTATGGGACCATGACCAAATATTAATACATAGTTAGTTGTGATATGGATAATATTCATAACTAACGCGATATACATAGTAACACGCGTTAATGAATGGCCTCTAAATACGGCAACCAACGCATAATACATAGCCTGAATCGGTAATCCTGCGGCCACAATGGTCGTATATATCGACGTATCGCTCATCGTTTCTGGCGGAATACCAAGCCATGTAAAAATCCATTCATGACAGGTGATAAAGAATACAGCCGCAACAGATGAAAACAAGAAGTTCAACACCAAACTGACCGTACATACCTCTGATAGCTTAGACTGATTTCGAGCCCCTAAATACTGGGCAATCAAAATCGTCGTAGCTGTACTCATAACAATGATGAGCATAATAAATATATTTAAAATTTGATTGGCATTAGCCACAGCTGCTACCGCTTGAGGAGAGTAGTGACTCATCATCACTTGGTCTATATTACCTACTAACAGCTGTAGGAATACTTCAATAAATATAGGCCAGCTCAATGTCCAGATAGACAAGCTAATCCCTTTTTCATAAGACTTCATAGTATCCCCTTATATACTAATGTCAGATTTTATAGTATGCCCTTTATACACTAACGTCCAATTGCCTATCCCTTAAAAGAAAACGTCCTTAGCTTTTTCTTTAGTTTCTTGATCTGCAATAAATGGAATTCTAGTAGTTCTACCTTCTTTTGCAGCTACAATCTTTTTAAATGGGAATTCAAAGATTTCTCTATTCCAAGTATTTACAGCATCATTATACAACGTTCTAGCTGCAGTAATTTCTTTTTGTAAGTAAGAATTTTGTTGCATTGCATCACGAATTGTATCTTGGCTTTGTAATTCAGGATAATTTTCTATAGCTACGTTGAGGGCTCTTGTAGCCTTGTTAAGTTGTGCATTCACATCACTTCTAGATTCTTCAGAAAAATTACCACTTCTATACTTAGCAATGTCTACAAGGATATCCTTATCAACTTCAATAGATTTTTCCACAAGTTTAGCCGCATTAGAAAGAATCACCACACGTTGCTCCATATAGTTATCAATTTCAGATGCAGCATTTTGAATTCTTTGTTCCATCATATTAAACTCTGAGCTAATTTGTTTTAATCGCCACCATGGATAAATCAATACAATGGTGCCAATAATAGATACTAGATACTTGTCTATAACTATGCCAAAAACGATACCGATAACACCAACTGCCATAAGGATCGTTGGAAGAAGTTTTTCAAAGCCACTAGTTTCAACAGGGATTACCTTAGCGATAACATGCACATCTCTGCCTTCAGACATAATTTCCGGATTCATTTCGTCGAGTTGGTTAGCCATTTTGGGTACCTCCAAATTCTTTGTAAATAGTATTTAATAAATCGTCGAGAGACTGATTTTGTCGATATAGTTTACCTGCCATAAAGTGATCGTATGCAAAAGACCTATCTCTATTATTTTCAGATTTTTGATACTGATCTAGACCTTTAATATGATTAAAATCCTCTCCAGCAGATTTAATTTCTGAAACCTCTATCAATTCGTGTTTTGTAACAGGAACATACTCGTCCCAGCGGACTGGAACATAATAGGTTCTACCATTACCAGCTCGTACAGGTACTTGATCTACGTGTTCGATGGCCCTATAAGAATAGGCATCTACCTTAATTACCTCAGAGTCACCTTCATTTTTATGGTGGCTAGTCTTAAGAATTGTTTTTACATTATTCTGCTGAGCCGCATCAGGAGGAACAAATAAATTAAGTCCCATTTTATTTGCTAGCATTTCTGTAATGTAATCATTATATTTGAAATTATAAGACTTGCCATAAATATAATCATTAGAAGCCATTTGTTGATACACAGGAATCGCTAAAATTGGTAGGAATGAGAAATACATGTGTTCAAAGTAACTGCAGTTGTAATTAATGAACTTCTCTTTAATCTTTTGGAATGAAAAATCATAATACTGAGATGGTGATGTATCAAAGTCCCAATTTTGAGAATTGTCAGCTTTAATCTCATTAATTTTACACTCTTTATTAAATATAAAATCATCTCCATATGGAGAGTTTTCAAAAATATCCTTATAGTTGTTTTGTGCTAATGGCGTAAATAGTACGCGGAACTCAACCTCATTGTTGCGATCTAATGCATTAAATTGTGCATCAAACTCTTCATTGGCTAAAGCTTGGAAGCCTCCACCATTCTCCAATGAATCCTGACTCTTCTGTCTAAGACTAGCAATACCTTTTGCTATCTTACTCTTAGCGCCACCGAAATTAAAGAATCCTTTTTCCGGTGGCTTCCTATGGAATGTTAGGTTAGGTGCTGCATGATTACCATACACTAAAGATACTTTATTGGCATAATAAGGACCAGGTTGTCTTATAACGGCCCGTAATGTTTCGTTAACATCACGAGTTTTTAGATTCCCATTAGAATCAACATACTCTTCTGTATACGTAACATTTAAGGTGCCCTCATACGTATAATCATCCATCCAGTGGATTATGCGCTTCAGAAAAACAAAGGGGTTTCCTAAAATATCACCAGAAGCAATATCTAAGGTGGAATGATTTACATCACCTTTTTCTAAAAATCCATAATCTTTAACGAGCTGTTCATATCGTTCAATATTAAAGTTAGAATCCATATGAATAAAAGGAATCGCCTTTTTTATAAGTTCTACAGTCATTTCACTATGAAATAGATTGTTTAAAGGGGCCATCATCTCATAGCCTTCTTGACGCATTTTAGCTAATGTCGCATCTAAATCATTAAGTTTTTCTTCAAGGCTTTTACTATTAGGCTTAATCCAATATAGGTAAAGCCCTACACTTAGAACTAATATAAGTATAGAAACAATAATCGCTACAATATCAATATGATCTTGTGAAAACTGATAAATACCATAAATAATGGCACCTATACCAATAACAATATCAACCTTTTTAATAAGGCCAAATCGTTTATAGGATGTGTTTGATTGATCGCGATTTTCTGATACATCAGTATACTTATCTATTAATAATTTATTATTATCTATATCAATCTTTGATTGATCTACTAGTTGTTGAAAGTATTCTTCGGTTACTTGTTGAAACGCGTCCTTTAACTCTTCCCGATAATACTTAAGTGGCTCTAGTAATGCTTCATTATATTCATTCGACACGTTACTCATTCCCTCTCCTTAATGAATCGCATAGTAAATGATACTTCTATACGTTTCCATTATGCCTCATATTCTGAAATAATAGCCTCTTATACTTATAAGCGTTCAATTTTTACTTAATTATAAATATCCTAAATTATAAATTAGTATATCAATTAAGAAAACCTCCGTAAAGTAATAATACGATTCATACCACTATAAAATAACCATATCATTCACAACACTCTAAAGTAATCATACTATTCATAATGTCATAATGTAAAAACCCCTCTTTACTGGACATTCAGTAAAGAGGGATTCAGATTATACATAATTCAATTTAGATAAGATTATTTAAATTGATTGCAAAGGCTATCAAATAGCGCTTGATCTGGTTTTACCACATCTTCAGTTAATGGACGAGGATGTGGACCACCATTTGCTGCTGCCAAGGATTTTTCGAAGGAAGGTTTAGATGTATTTTGGTAAATAAGACCAGTAACCAAACCATCTGTATCGCCCAAAGTTTTAAGTGCTGCTGCACGATCTGTTGGATTATAGCCTTCAGGCAATGCTACTAAGTGTTCTTTGAACCAGTCATAGCTGTTGCGTTTGTTGTATGTAACACATGGACTAAATACGTTGATGAAGGAGAAGCCATCATGGTCCATAGCCTTTTGAATCAAATCAACAAGTTCTTCACGGTTGATCATGTAGCTTTGAGCTACGAATGTAGCACCTGCTGCAATCGCAGTTTCACAGATAGACAATGGAGACTCGAACGCCCCACGAGGAGTTGTTTTTGTAACAAAACCGATGTCGGAACGAGGGGATGCTTGACCTTTAGTCAAACCATATACATGGTTATCCATTACGACGTATGTCATATTTACATTACGTTTAAAAGCATGGATAGTGTGACCCATACCGATAGCGAACGCATCACCGTCACCGGAGAATGCGATAACTTCTAAGTCTTGGTTAGCAAGTTTAACGCCTTGTGCGTAAGGAAGCGCACGACCATGAGTTGTATGAGCACCATATGCGTAGAAATAACCACCGATACGGCTGGAACAACCGATACCGGAAATTACTGCTAATTTTTCTGGTGGAATATTTTTCGCTACTACAGCGTCAGTAATCGCTGCTTGAACCCCATAATGGCCACAGCCTGGACACCAGTTAGGACGAATATCGTTTCTGTAATCTTTAGCTGTTGTCATATTATAGGACCTCCTTAATCGCATTTTTCACATAACTTTTTGTGAATGGATTACCATCGTATTTCAAGCAGCTGGAAATTTTAGATTTCTTATGCATGTTGATTTTAAATAAGTTAGTCAATTGACCTGTTGCATTGTGCTCAACGATAACCACTTTTTTTGCAGCATCCATAAATGGTTGTAATTGTTTTGCTGGGAATGGTTTAATCAAGCGCAATTGCAAGTGATTAACTTTAACACCTTCTTGATCGAATTCAGCAACAGCTTCTTCGATAGCGCCACGGCTAGAAGCCATACCTACAACGAGAACATCTGCTTCGTCGTATTTAGCGTTATTCAAGAATGGCTCGTAATTATCAGCTACAGTTTCCAATTTGCGGAAACGTTTATCAGTTTGCGCTACGTGCATTGTAGGCGCTTCTGCTGGTTTACCTTCTTCATTATGTTCTAAACCTGTGGAAAGGAAGAGACCATTTTTCATACCAGGAATTGTACGAGGAGAAATACCATCTTCAGTCAATTCAAAGCGTTTGAAGTACTTAGGTTGTTCCAATTCAGGAAGGTCAGCTTCTTTCATCATTTTACCGCGGTTAATAGGTACACGGTTCAAATCGAAGGAAGGAACGGATTGTTTATTCAAACCTTGTTGTAAATCCGGCATGAAGATAACTGGACATTGGTACATTTCTGCCAAGTTGAAAGCTTTTTGAATTTCATAGAAGCATTCTTCAATAGATGTTGGAGAAATAACGATACCAGAATAATCGCCATGTGCATTGTAGCAAGCCGCAGCAATATCGGATTGTTCAACCTTTGTAGCCATACCTGTGGATGGGCCAGAACGTTGAACGTCGATAACAACCATTGGTAATTCAGCCATGGAAGCCATGGATAAGGATTCAGCCATCAAGGAAAGACCCGGGCCAGAAGTACATGTGAAGCCACGAACACCTGCGTATACACCGCCCATAGCTGTCATGCATGCTGCGATTTCATCCTCTGTTTGAACGATAGTAGCACCCAATTTATCCATATTTTTAATCATATATTCCATTACTTCAGATGCTGGAGTAATAGGATAAGATGCCATGAAACGGGAACCCGCAGCAATAGCACCTAAAGCACATGCTTCATTACCTAATAAGAACATTTGATCTTTCTTACCAGGAGCTGGCAATGTATCGATTTCCACATCGCCCAATTTTTCCATTACAAGGCTATGACCATCGTCAAAGGCAGCTAAGTTTTTATCCACGATTTCTTGGGATTTTTTCGCAAATTTAGCAGCAATCGCATCTTTAAACATCTTAGTATCAAAACCAAGAAGTGCTACAGACATACCAAGTGCTACGATATTACGCATCAACAAGGAACCTTGTTTCATTGCGGTTTCAGAGATTGGCAAGGACAAGCAATTAACCTTTGTACCTTCAAATTTAGAGAAGTCAGGATTTACTTTGCTGTCACAGATGATGTAACCGCCCTCACGAACTTCAGAACCATGCATATCAACTGTTTCTTGATCAAGAGAAAGCAAGAAGTCTACGCCTTCACCAATGGACATAACTTGTTCTAATGCAACGCGCAATGCGAATGTAGTATGACCACCTTTGATACGAGATGCAAATAAACGTTGGCTATACAAGGAATAACCTTCTTTAGCGAGGATTGTCGCCATAATTTCGCCACAACTCTCGATACCTTCACCTTGTTGGCCGCCCATTTTCCAGATAAAATCTTTACGTTTTTGCAAGAGATTCACCCTCCTTAGGATAAAAATTACACTGCTGACAAGAGTCTACCTTACTATGTTAATGTTTTATAGTACGAACCTGTCCATATCGTCATTGTATCATGTATATATTGGGTTTACAATGTATCATTTCACATAATAATAGGTATAAATTAAGGCATTATAACTAAAAATTATAAGAAAAAAGGATACTACATGCTATGTAGTATCCTTTTAGTATTAATAGTTATCGTTTTAAATAAATTCTAAGAGAATGCAGTCTATACAAAATTATATAGAATATTTATTCTGTAACACCTCTTGCTGACGTTCTTCCGTAAAGAATATCTCCTCTAAACATAACCCTTGGGCTGGCGCCGTTTTACCTATAACACGACGATCTTTAGCGGCTAAATAGCCCTTAATATCCTCCACCTTGCGTCTTCCAAGGCCTACATCGACGAGGAGCCCTGCAATATTGCGAACCATGTGGTATAAGAACCCATCTCCCACTACAGAAATGGTAACATGAGAGCCTTCTGCCTCTACATGAATTCCTATAATTGTTTTTACCGGATCAGCGGGCGTTGAATTCGTCCCCTTTAAGGTTGTAAAATCATGGGTGCCTAATAATTCATTGCCTGCAGCTTGCATGAGATCGATATTAAGAGGCTTCTTAACATGCCAATGGTATCGTTTTGTCAAAGGATTGGCAATGAGCTGATTATGAATGGTATATACATATTCCTTACCATATATATTCCATCGAGGCTTCCAATCGAGTGGAATTTCCAGGGCTTCAAGAACAACGATATCCTTTGGAATATGCGCAATCATAGCACGAGGAATGTTTTCTACTGGTATAGATCCAGATGTTTGGAACGTACATACTTGAAACTTTGCATGTACACCTGCATCTGTTCTAGAAGCTCCATAGATTTGTATGGGTTCGTTACAAATTTTGGACAATCCATATTCTAAGCAACCTTGTACTGTTAAGCCCTTATCATCAGGTTGCTTCTGATAGCCTGCTAAATCGGTGCCATCATAAGCAACTATGATTCGTATATTTCTCATAGACCTAACCACCACAATGCAATGAGTACAAGGGTAATCAAAATAACAGCACCGACGCCAATATAATCAACATAGGTAACTTGTAGTTCCTTCATACGCGTACGGTTTACACCACCTCGATAGCAACGCGCTTCCATAGCAATAGCCAGTTCATCAGCACGTCTAAATGCACTGATGAATAAAGGAACCAATAAAGGTACCATATTTTTTGCCCGTTGAATGATAGACCCTGTTACAAAGTCTGCACCACGAGCAGATTGAGCTTTCATAATACGATCCGTTTCATCCAATAAAGTAGGAATGAAACGTAATGCAATGGTCATCATCATAGCCAATTCATGAGCAGGTACGCCAATACAACGGAATGGGTTTAGCAAATGCTCAATACCATCGGTCAAACGAATTGGTGATGTCGTATAGGTCAATAGGGAGGAGAACAAGATTAAAAAGATTAATCGTGCTGCCATTTGTAGACCCATAGCCAAGCCTTGATCTGTAATATTAATAATGCCCCATTGGAAAACTGAATTACCTGGGGTCGTAAAGATATGAATACCCATAGTAAATACAATGATAATCCAAAGTGGTTTAATAGCTGACCACATCAAGCGTAATGGCAATCTTGATAACAACATAGCAAAGATGGTAAATGCTCCTACCAAGCCATACGCAAGAGGAGAATTTGCTAGGAAGATAGCTACCACAAAGATAGTTGTAGCAATAATCTTGGCACGAGGATCCATGCGATGCAAGAAGGAGTTTCCTGGGAAGTATTGCCCAATAGTAATGTTATTTAACATGGCTACCTCCTTCTAGAATGGCTTGTACTGCATCATCTACAGATAATACACGATTAGATACATCTAATCCTTGTTCACGCAAATATTCCATGGTTACAGATACTGGTGGTACGTCTACACCAACAGCTTGCAATGCATCGCGGTGATGATTAAAGATTTCCATCGGTTCTCCATCGAGAACGATACGACCTTTATCGAGTACCACGAGGCGAGATGCCATGCGAGAAATATCCTCCATGTTATGTGATACAAGGATTACAGTAATGCCCTTTTCTTTATGAAGTCGAATGATCTCTTCAAATATTTCTTCACGACCAAATGGGTCAAGGCCTGCAGATGGCTCATCAAGGACTAGGAAATCTGGATTCATAGCCACTACTCCTGCAATGGCAACACGGCGCATTTGTCCACCCGATAAGTGGAATGGAGAGCGCTCCGCGTAGGTGTCGTAATCAAGACCTACAAATTTCATTGCCTCCCGTACCCGTTCATCTACTTCATCAGCACTGAGGCCTAAGTTTTTAGGGCCAAAGGCAATATCTTCGGCAATAGTTTCTTCAAACAACTGATGTTCTGGATATTGAAAAACCATGCCTACCTTATGGCGCATCTTTTTAGCTTCCTCTGTAGAAGCACTAATATCTACACCATTAACGGTAACCGTTCCTGTTGTAGGATGTAATAAGCCATTTAAATGTTGTACAAAGGTAGATTTACCAGAGCCGGTATGACCAATGATGCCTAAAAACTCACCGTTTTCAACAGTAAGAGATACACCGTGAAGGGCTGTCTTTTCAAATGGAGTACCTACACCATAGGTATAAGTAATATTATCTATTACAATCGCCATTAGTGTGTGCCCTCCCCTCTTACTACATTTGAATTTTCATTGATAGGAGAACTTATCGTTTTAGCACCTACGTTATGTTCACTTAGTAATTGATCCGCTAATTTAGAATGTTTTAGACCTACTGCTAATTCTTCATTATTGATGATACTTTTACCGATCTCATATCCTTTTTCATTTAATTTGAAAGCAATTTCAGACGCTACTGGTACATCGAGGCCAAGGCCTTTTAATGTATCTACATGGCTAAAAATCTCACGAGGGGTACCATCATGTAACTTCACGCCATTTTTCATTACCACCACACGATTAGCTGTGACAGCTTCCTCCATAAAGTGTGTAATGTACACGATAGTGATACCTTCTTCTTTATTGAGTTTATGAACTGTCTCTAATACCTCACGACGACCTTTTGGATCGAGCATAGCCGTTGGTTCATCAAGAACGATACAATCAGGTTTCATGGCAAGTACGCCTGCAATAGCAATACGTTGCTTTTGACCACCAGACAACAAATGAGGACCATGCTCTCTATATTCAGTCATATTAACAGCCTCTAATGCTGCATCGACACGTTTTCTAATTTCAGCACTAGGAATTCCAAGATTTTCTGGACCAAAGGCAACATCTTCTTCTACGACAGCTGCCACAATTTGGTTATCCGGATTTTGGAACACCATACCTACATGTTGGCGTATATCCCAAATATGTTCTTCATCACGCGTATCATAGCCACATACATTGATATACCCTTCACTAGGTTGTAATAACACATTGAAATGCTTGGCTAGTGTACTTTTACCACTACCATTAGTACCGATGATACAAACAAACTCGCCACGCTTGATGGATAAACTCACATCATTTAGTGCGTGTACATCATTGCCATTTTCATCGGTATAGATATGACTCATATGATTGACCTGAATCATAATGTCTTTTTCATTCATGGATAACCTCATATCTTTCTAGTCAATTTCGCTTCTATAAAAGTAGAACCATTTACAAATCAATCATTCCCATATTGAGCCTACTAGCATCAATATAATATGTCCTGTTCATACACTTAGAATGAAATAGTATCTAAGGTATACTGTAAAAGGTTAACAATAGACATTTAATATTTACGATAACTGCTAATATATTACGATATTATACTCATCGATTGTACCATAAAATTGACAATAAAAAAACGGTGCTGCAACATAAGTTACAACACCGTATAGAGTTTGATTAAACTAACTCGATAATAGCCAAAGGTGCAGCGTCACCTTTGCGAAGACCAGTTTTGATTACACGAGTATAACCACCTTGACGGTCTGCATATTTTGGAGCAATTGTATCAAACAATTTTTTTACTACGCTTTCATCCATGAGGTATGCAAGAACTTGGCGACGTGCATGAAGATCACCACGTTTAGCCAAAGTTACCATTTGATCAGCTAAAGAGCGAAGTTCTTTCGCTTTAGCTTCTGTAGTTTCAATACGCTCATATTGGAAGAAAGATGTTAACATGCTACGGAACAACGCTTTACGAGCGGAGCTGTCGCGGCCTAATTTTCTGTACATTCGTCTTCCTCCTTATTCGCCTTTTTGTTTAAGTTGAAAACCACCTGGATGATTATTGAGTTTTTCCTCAATTTCATCGATGGATTTTTTGCCTAAATTGCGAACTTTTCCTAAGTCATCAATGGTTTTGTCTAGCAAATCTGCAATTGTATTAATGCCAGCACGTTTCAAGCAGTTATACGCACGAACAGAGAGTTCCAACTCATCGATGGAAATCTTTGCTGGGCCTTCATCTACAGCTGGTTCTTCATTATCGGAACCTACTGGATCAACAACGATACCGCCTTCACCTGTGTTTACATCTACAACATCTGCAGAGTGCGCTAATTTAGTGAAGTTCCCTAAATAACCAATCATAATGGCAGCAGATTTTGCCACTGCATCAGCAGCAGTAATGGAACCATCAGTCCAAACTTCTAATGTAAGTTTGTCAAAGTCCATTTCATTGCCTACACGAACATCACTCACTTCGTATTTGGCACGAAGAATTGGAG
The DNA here is from genome assembly GCF_900637515.1 of Veillonella dispar. Classification (NCBI taxonomy): domain Bacteria; kingdom Bacillati; phylum Bacillota; class Negativicutes; order Veillonellales; family Veillonellaceae; genus Veillonella; species Veillonella dispar. The sequence goes on from NZ_LR134375.1 coordinate 1,661,227, forward strand.
AGAAGATGGAATCGATTGGAATACAACCGATTACATCTGTGTCTTTTTTATTCTTCGTAGAAGGAACGTAACCTTTGCCACGTTCAATCACTACGTCCATTACGAGATGAGCTGTCTCATCCATAGTCGCAATCACAAGTTCAGGATTCAATACTTCCACTTCTGGTGGGAATTGCTCAGCTAAGTCAGCTGCTGTCAATACACCATCCTTTTGGAAGTCAAAGTGAACTTCCAATGGTAGTTGCACATCTTCTTCAACTTTGATGCACAATTGCTTTAAGTTAAGGATGATATCCGTAACGTCTTCGCGAATACCAGGAATAGTAGAGAATTCATGAAGAACTCCATCAATTTTGATAGAGGTGATAGCTGCCCCATCCAAGGATGAAAGCAAAATTCTGCGTAAGCTATTACCGAGAGTGATACCATAACCACGGTCTAATGGTTCACATACGAACTTACCATAGCGACCGCCTTCGGCGATGTCCACCTTCTCGATTTTAAGTTTCTTTTCTTCGCTCATCAGGAACATCCTCCTATACAACACACGTTCATAGTTTAATTATAGCACCGTATCAAATCGGCCGCTATTAATTATACACGACGGCGTTTTGGAGGGCGACAACCATTGTGAGGAATTGGAGTTACGTCTTTAATGGAAGTAACTTCAAGACCTGCAGCTTGTAAAGCACGGATTGCAGCTTCACGGCCGGATCCAGGACCTTTTACGAATACTTCAACAGTGCGAAGACCATGTTCCATTGCAGCTTTAGCAGCTTGTTCAGCAGCCATTTGAGCAGCGAATGGAGTGGATTTACGGGAACCACGGAAGCCCAAGCCACCAGCGGAAGCCCAAGACAACGCATTACCGTTTGTATCTGTCAAAGTTACGATAGTGTTATTGAATGTAGAACGAATATGAGCCGCACCGGATTCAATATGTTTCTTTTCTTTTCTTTTAGTTCTAACAACTTTTTTAGCCACGCTTTATCCCTCCTTTATCTTATTTCTTTTTACCAGCAATTGCTTTTCTAGGACCTTTGCGAGTACGTGCATTCGTTTTAGTACGTTGACCACGAAGTGGTAAACCCATACGATGACGTTTGCCTCGATAGGAGTTGATTTCAATTAAGCGTTTAATGTTAAGAGCTTCTTCACGACGAAGGTCACCTTCAACTTTGTAATCAGCATCTAACAATTCACGGATTTTCGCTACTTCATCTTCAGAAAGATCACGAACACGTGTGTCAGGATTGATGCCAGTTTTAGCAATGATTTCAGATGCTAAAGTTGGACCAATACCATAAATATAAGTTAAACCAATTTCCACTCGTTTATCACGAGGTAAATCTACACCGGCGATACGTGCCATCTAATCATCCACCTCCTATCAGATTATCCTTGTTTTTGTTTATGTTTTGGATTTTCGCAAATAACCATTACACGGCCTTTGCGTTTAATGATTTTACATTTTTCGCATATCTTTTTAACTGATGGTTGAACCTTCATTAGTACCTCCTTTGTGGACCCTATGCTTATTTGAAGCGATAGGTGATGCGACCACGATTTAAGTCATACGGTGTCAGTTCCATAGTAACTTTATCACCAGGAAGAATACGGATAAAATTCATACGCATTTTACCTGACACATGAGCCAATACGATATGACCATTTTCCAATTCAACTTGGAACATGGCATTCGGTAAAGCCTCAACTACCGTACCTTCCACCTCAATAACGTCTTCTTTTGACATATCTTTTCCTCCGGTTACCTGTTTTATTTAATTAACCGCGGTTCATCACGCATGGTTAATATTTCAGGGCCGTTTTCTGTAACAACCACTGTATGTTCGAAATGAGCAGCAGGTTTACCATCTACGGTAACTGCTGTCCAGTCATCCCCTAATACATGAACACGATAACTACCCATTGTAATCATCGGTTCAATACACAATACCATACCTGGTTTCATTAAAGGTCCTTGATCAGGACTACCATAGTTTGGTATTTGCGGATCTTCATGCATTTCGCGGCCTAAACCATGACCTACGAAGTCGCGAACGACACCGTAACCATGTTTCTCACAATACGTTTGAACAGCGTGACCGATAGCACCGATACGGTTGCCAACTTTCACTTGTTCAATTCCCTTGAACAGACTTTCTTCTGTAACTTTTAACAATTTCATCACATCTGGTTTGACGTGACCGATAGGAATCGTCACAGCCGAATCGCCGTGATATCCATCAATAGATGATACAAGATCAATACTGAGGACATCACCGTTTTTAAGCTTACGCTTAGCGCTCGGAATACCATGAACAACTTCATCATTGATAGAAGCACAGATTGTAGCAGGGAATCCATAGTACCCTTTACAACTTGGTATACCACCGTGGCTGCGAATATATTCTTCGGCAATTGTATCTAACTCAAGCGTCGTGATGCCAGGTTTAGCCTTTTCTACTAACAAGGACAACGTGTCTGCTGTAAGCTTACTTGCCTTGCGGATACATTCAATTTCATGGGGCGATTTTAAAATAATCATGGATTATTTCTCCAAAGCCTTAATGATGTCAGCAAATACTGCGTCTACATCTTGTAAACCGTTAATTTCTTCATATAAGCCGCTGTTGCGGTAGTAATCAATTAAAGGTTTAGTAGATTCTTCGTACACAGCTAGACGTTTCTGTACTGTTTCAGGGTTATCATCAGCACGATTTTCTAGAACAGCTCGTTCGCTAATACGTTTAACTAATTCCTCGGAAGGAACATTTAAGTTAAGTACAGCGTCCAAAGAAATTCCTAATTCTTTAAGGATTGCATCCAAGGACACAGCTTGCGCTGTTGTTCTTGGGAATCCATCAAGAATAAATCCAGATTTGCAGTCATCTTTCACCAAGCGATCACGTACGATACCAACAGTTACACTGTCAGGTACCAATTGACCAGCATCGATGTATTTCTTAGCCTCAACTCCAAGAGGTGTTTCGTTCTTAATCGCAGCGCGGAACATATCACCTGTTGAAATTTGGGGAATACCGTATTTTTCAATAAGTCGAGCTGCCTGAGTGCCTTTACCAGCACCAGGAGGTCCCATTAATAGAATATACATATTGTTTCCCTCCTATTTCACAAAGCCTTTATAGTGGCGTGTTACCATGAGCGACTCAATTTGTTGCATTGTATCAAGTGCTACACCTACAACGATAAGGAGAGCCGTACCACCAAAGTATACGCCTTGGACGCCGGTAATACTACCGAGGAAATTCGGTATAATAGCAACGACAGCTAAGAATACAGCGCCAGCCAAAGTGATCTTGGTCATCACGTTATCCACATAATCAGCAGTTGGTTTACCCGCACGAATACCTGGGATAAAACCACCGTATTTTTTCATATTATCTGCCATATCTGTAATGTTGATAGAGATTGCAGTATAGAAATACGTAAAGATAAAAATCAATAATGCATACAATGCCGTTTGTAACGGCGTCCCCCATGTAAATAAATCTGCAATTTTATGAACATATTCATTGTCAATAAATTGCGCAATTGTCACAGGGAACATCAACACAGATGACGCAAAGATAATTGGGATTACACCTGCCTGATTGACTTTCAACGGCAAGAATGTAGAGTGACCACCGTACATTTTACGACCTACTACGCGTTTAGCATATTGAATCGGAATACGACGTTGGCCTTGTGTAACTGCAACTACGACAGCAATCATCGCAAGAGCAATTACAGCAAATAAGAATGCTTGGAACATATTGATTGTTCCGTTTTGGATATATTGATAAATAGTTTCTAAACCATCTGGTAATCGAGCTACGATACCAGCAAAGATGATCAAAGAAATACCATTACCTATACCATATGCTGTGATTTGTTCACCAATCCACATCAACAAGCATGTACCTGCTGTTAGGATGATGGCCACAACGAATACACTAAGGAAATCATTATTTACCAAAGCGTTGTTTGCTCTAAGAGCAAATGCCATGCCTGCGGCTTGTACAAAGCCGAGGACTACGGTGCCATAACGAGTTACCTTCGCTATTTTCTTACGCCCGTCTTCACCATCTTTACTCCATGCTTCAAACTGAGGAACTACAGACTGAAGCAGTTGCATGATGATGGAAGCATTGATGTAAGGTGTAATACTCATTGCAAAGATAGAGAACTTACTAAGCGCACCACCAGCAAACAAGTCTAATAGACCGAATAGGTTACCGGATGTAAACAAGGATTCGATAACAGACGCATCAACGCCTGGAACAGGAATGTGGATACCAGCTCTAAAGATGGCAAACATCATTAATGTGTAAAGAATCTTATTACGTAATTCGGTAATCTTAAAGATGTTCGAGAGGCTATCTAGCACCCTAGATCACCTCTACTTTTCCGCCTGCTGCTGTAATTTTTTCTTCAGCAGATTTAGTGAAGCCATTAGCGATAACTGTTAAGTTTTTAGTTTCCAATGTACCGTTACCTAAAATACGAATGCCATCGCGTACATTTTTCAAAATGCCAGCTTCAATAAGAGCTACTGGATCAACTGTTGCACCGTCTTCAAAACGGTTCAATTGTTCTACGTTAACTTCAGCATATTGTTTAGCAAAAACGTTGTTGAAACCACGTTTTGGTAAACGACGATAAAGAGGCATTTGGCCGCCTTCAAAACCGGAGCGAACGCCACCGCCAGAACGGGAGTTTTGACCTTTTTGACCACGACCAGATGTTTTACCCAAGCCAGAACCTAAACCACGGCCTACACGAGTACGAGTTTTTTTGGAACCAGCAGCTGGTTGTAATTCATGAAGTTTCATTCAGTGCACCTCCTTATCAGTATTAAACTTCTTCAACTTTTACTAAATGTCTAACTTTGTGAAGCATACCTTCGATTTGAGGTGTTACTTCTTTTACAACTTGAGAATTAGTTTTTTTCAAGCCCAAAGCTTTAACTGTCGCGCGTTGATCTTCAGGACGACCGATTAAGCTTCTTGTTAATGTTACTTTAACTTGTGCCATTTCTTGTCTCCTTATTACGCGTTATAAATTTCTTCAACGGTTTTACCACGAAGTTCAGCAACTTCGCTAGCGCGTTTCAAATCTTTCAAACCTTCGATTGTAGCGCGAACCATATTGTTAGGGTTAGAAGAGCCCAAAGATTTAGTCAAGATGTTACGAACACCTACTAATTCCAATACGGCACGAACAGGGCCACCAGCGATAACGCCAGTACCTTCAGCAGCTGGTTTCAAGAATACGCGGCCTGCGCCGAATACGCCTGTTACGCTGTGAGGGATTGTACCATTTTTAATTGCTACGTTTACAATATTTTTCTTAGCATCATCGATACCTTTGCGAATTGCTTCTGGTACTTCCGCTGCTTTACCTAAGCCAACGCCTACATAACCGTTGCCATCACCAACAACTACAAGAGCGCTGAAGGAAAAACGACGACCGCCTTTAACTACTTTGGCTACGCGGTTGATGAATACTACTCTTTCTTTAAGATCAAGACTGGTGTAGTCAATTCTCGCCATGTCTATAGTTCCTCCTTCTTAGAATTTTAAGCCTGCTTCACGAGCACCTTCTGCAAGGGCTGCTACGCGGCCGTGGTAAATGTAACCACCACGGTCAAACACTACAGTGTCAATGCCTTTAGCGATAGCTTTTTTAGCAACTGCTTCACCAACAGCTTTAGCAGCAGCTACGTTACCACCATAGGATAAGTTCAAATCTTTATCTAAAGAGCTAGCAGCAACCAAAGTTGTACCTGCTACGTCATCGATTACTTGTGCGTAAATGTTGCTCAAAGAACGGTAAACGTTCAAACGTGGGCAAGTTGCCGTACCAGAGATGTGACGGCGAATACGAAGATGACGTTTTGCTCGAGCGATATTTCTACTAGATTTACGAGGCAAGATATTCACTCCTTTCATTCATATAGATGATATTACTATTTACCTTTTGCACCAGCTTTACCAGCTTTGCGACGAACAACTTCGCCTTCATAGCGGATACCTTTCCCTTTGTAAGGTTCAGGTTTTCTCCATTTACGGATATCAGCTGCTACTGCGCCTACAACTTCTTTGTCTGCACCAGAAACAACGATTTTGTTAGGAGCTGGAACTTCAATTGTAATACCAGCTGGAGCTTCCATTTCTACTGGATGAGAGAAGCCAAGTGTAAGAGCTAATTTATTGCCTTGTTTAGCCGCTCTGTAACCAACACCGTTGATTTCAAGAGTTTTTGTGAATCCTTCAGATACGCCTGTTACCATATTAGCAACAAGAGCGCGAGTCAAACCGTGAAGGGAACGATGAGCTTTATTGTCGGAAGGACGAGCTACTGTAATTGTGTTACCTTCAACAGTGATATTCATATCTGGATGCAAATCGCGAGATAATTCACCTTTAGGACCTTTTACGTTCATATGATGGTTATCATATGTAACAGTAACGCCTGCAGGGATCTCGATAGGCATTCTACCGATACGTGACATTATTTCTACCTCCTATTGCTACTATTACCAAACGTATGCGATTACTTCGCCACCAAGACCTTCTTTACGAGCTTGTTTGTCGCTCATAACGCCTTTGGATGTAGAAATAACTGCGATACCCAAACCACCAAGTACACGAGGAAGTTCTTCCTTTTTCGCGTAAACACGTAAACCAGGTTTGGAAATACGTTTAATTCCTGTAATAACTTTTTCGTTATTGGAACCATATTTCAAAGTTACTTTTAAAGTGTTTTCTTCTTTTTCTACGTTCTTTACGAAACCTTCTTGTAAAAGGATGTCAAGAACAGCTGCTTTCATTCTAGATGCAGGAATGTTTACCGTTTCATGAAGTGCAGCATTTGCATTACGGATGCGCGTAAGCATATCCGCGATAGGATCGGTCATTACCATAATCTAAAAACCTCCTCTCGTCTAATATTACCAGCTGGCTTTTTTAACACCAGGAATTTGTCCTTTGTACGCCAATTCACGGAACGCAATACGGCTGATACCGAATTTGCGCATATAGCCGTGAGGACGACCAGTTAAGTTGCAACGGTTGTGTAAGCGTGTTGGGGATGCGTTTGCTGGTAATTTGGACAAGCCTTCATAATCACCTGCTGCTTTTAACGCTGCACGTTTAGCTGCATATTTTTCAACGATTTTAGCGCGTTTCTTTTCGCGTTCAATCATAGATTTTTTAGCCATCTATATGTTCCTCCTATTATTTTTCGAAAGGCATACCGAATTGAGTCAACAATTCACGAGCTTCTTCATCTGTTTTAGCAGTTGTTACTACGATGATATCCATACCAGTAACACGTTCTACTTGATCATATTCGATCTCAGGGAAGATGAGCTGTTCTTTAAGACCCAAAGCGTAGTTACCACGGCCATCAAATGCTGTTGCGCTGATACCGCGGAAGTCACGTACACGAGGTAATGCCGCATTGATCAATTTGTCGAGGAATTCATACATGCGTTCGCCACGAAGAGTAACTTTTGTACCCAACGCCATGCCTTCACGAACTTTGAAGTTCGCAATGGATTTTTTAGCTTTTGTGATTACAGGTTTTTGACCAGAAATGATAGTCAAATCATTAACTGCTGCTTCCAATGCTTTTGCATTGCCTACTGCATCACCAACGCCGATGTTGATAACGATTTTTTCCAATTTAGGGATTTCCATAACGTTGCCGTATTGGAATTTTTCTTGCAAACTCTTTTTGATTTCAGAGTTGTATTGTTCAAATAAACGAGACATTTATTTAGCTCCTCCTTTCCTGATTATTTAAGTACTGTACCAGATTTAACTGTAGCGCGAACGAATTTACCGTCTTTGCCTTCAACTTTTTTGATACGAGTAGCTGTTTTAGTTTCTGGGTCAACGATCATTACGTTAGAAACATGGATACCAGCTTCTTTAGTAACGATGCCGCCTTGTGGGTTAGCTTGAGAAGGTTTTGTGTGACGTTTTACAGTGTTAACGCCTTCAACAAATACGCGTTCTTTTTTAGGTTCAGTTGCAATTACTGTACCTTGCTTACCTTTATCTTTACCGGAGATAACAACAACTGTATCGCCTTTTTTGATTTGTAGTTTAGCCATATGCTGCGTTCCTCCTTCTTATAATACTTCTGGAGCCAAAGAAACGATTTTCATGAAGTCTTTTTCACGAAGCTCTCTAGCTACAGGTCCAAAGATACGAGTACCACGAGGGGTCTTGTCATCTTTAATAACTACTGCTGCGTTTTCATCGAAACGGATATAGGAACCGTCTTGACGGCGGATACCTTTTTTAGAACGAACAATAACAGCTTTGACTACATCGCCTTTCTTGACAACGCCACCGGGTGATGCATCTTTTACAGAAGCAACGATTACGTCACCGATATTGCCGAATTTGCGATAAGAACCGCCCATGACTTGGATACACATAATACGTTTTGCACCAGTGTTGTCGGCAACATTCAAAATTGTTTGTTGCTGGATCATCGTCTATTCCTCCTTACATCACTCTTATTTTTGTCTTTCAAGAATTTCAACAACTCTCCAACATTTATCTTTAGAAAGTGGACGAGTTTCTACAATTTTAACTGTATCGCCAATTTGGCACTCATTGTTTTCATCATGAGCTTTGAAGCGTTTAGTGCTAACCATTGGCTTATTATATAATGCGTGAGGTACTTTACGTTCTACAGCAACAACAACAGTTTTATTCATTTTGTCGCTTACAACTTTACCTACGCGGACTTTACGTACGTTTCTTTCTTCTGCCACGATTTTAAGCCTCCTTTTCAACCTTTAACAAATCTGTTATTATGCGTTTTCAGATTTAAGTTCAACTTCACGTTGTACAGTTTTAATACGAGCGATTGTCTTCTTAACTTCACGAATGCGCATAGGATTTTCTAATTGACCTGTTGCAAGCTGAAAACGGAGGTTAAATAACTCTTCCTTAAGACCGGAAACTTTTTGTTCCATTTCGGCAGCGCTCATATTGCGAATGTCATTAACCTTCATTTACGTCACCACCCAATTCTTTACCCTTAACAACAAATTTGCATTTGATTGGAAGTTTATGGCTTGCAAGACGCATAGCTTCACGAGCTGTAGCTTCTGGCACACCGTCCATTTCAAACATTACACGACCTGGTTTAACTACTGCTACCCAGTATTCAGGAGAACCTTTACCGGAACCCATACGAGTACCAGCTGGTTTAGCTGTGATTGGTTTGTCAGGGAAAATTTTAATCCATACTTTACCACCACGTTTGATATAACGAGTCATAGCAATACGGGCAGCTTCGATTTGACGGTTAGTGATCCAAGATGGTTCGCATGCTACCAAGCCGAACTCACCATGAGACACTGTATTACCGCGCATAGCACGACCTTTCATACGGCCGCGGAATTGCTTACGATGTTTTACGCGCTTTGGAATAAGCATTACTTGCCACCTTCTTCCTTCTTAGCAGGTTGTTTCGCTTCTGGCAAAACTTCACCTTTGTAAATCCATACTTTAATGCCGATACAACCATATGTTGTATGAGCTTCAGCAGTACCGTAGTCGATGTCTGCACGAAGTGTATGCAAAGGAATAGAACCTTCACGGTAGGATTCGCTACGAGCGATTTCAGCGCCGCCAAGACGACCGCTTACCATGATTTTAATACCTTTTGCACCTAAGCGCATTGTACGACCTACAGCTTGTTTCATTGCACGACGGAAACCGATACGGCGTTCCAATTGGCCAGCAATGTTTTCTGCAACCAAAATTGCATCCATGTCTGCTTGTTTAATTTCTGCGATGTTAACGTCCACTTGTTTGTCAGTGAAACGAGTCATTGCTTTTTTGATATCTTCGATACCAGCACCACCACGACCGATAACCATACCTGGTTTTGCAGTGTGGATAGTCAATTTAATACGTTTATTTGTACGCTCGATTTCAATGCGGGAAATACCAGCAATGAAAAGGGTTTCTTTCAAGAAGTTACGAATTTTTACGTCTTCATGAAGATTAGCAGCGAAATCTTTATCTGCATACCATTTTGCGTCCCAATCTTTTACGATACCGACACGCAAACCGTGTGGATTAACTTTTTGACCCACTCTGTTTCCCTCCTTCTTAAGCTCTTTCTTTAACTACTACTGTTACATGGCTAGTGCGTTTCAAAATTTTGAAAGCTTGACCACGGGAACGAGGATGAATGCGTTTTAATGTAGGGCCTTGATCAACGAAGATCTCGGATACGTAAAGATTGTCAACATTCATATCGAAATTATGTTCAGCGTTTGCGATTGCAGAACGCATAACTTTTTCTACTACATCAGCGCCAACTTTCGGAGTGAACTTCAAGATGGCAAATGCTTCGCCGATGTTTTTACCGCGCACTAAATCTGCAACGATACGGATTTTACGAGGCGCGATTCGGATATGTCTAGCGATTGCTTTTGCTTCCATGTATTATTTCCTCCTATTTTTTGCCTGTAGATTTTTCGTCCTTACCATGACCTTTATAAGTACGTGTAGGAGCGAACTCACCTAATTTATGACCTACCATATCTTCTGTAATGAATACAGGTACATGTTTGCGACCATCATGCACAGCAATTGTGTGGCCTACAAAACTTGGGATAATAGTAGAGGCACGGGACCAGGTTTTTACAACTTTCTTTTCGTTAGTTTCGTTTAAAGCTTCAACTTTCTTAAGCAAATGATCTGCTACGAAAGGGCCTTTTTTAATAGATCTGGACACTATTTTATCTCCTTTCCTTTATCCTATTTTGTACGACGTTTAATGATTAAGCTGTTAGAAGCTTTTTTCTTGTCGCGAGTTTTAACACCATGTGCTGGTTTGCCCCAAGGTGTAACAGGATGTTTACGACCAACAGGAGATTTACCTTCACCACCACCATGTGGATGGTCACAAGGGTTCATTACAACACCACGGTTGCCAGGGCGAACGCCCATCCAACGATGACGACCAGCTTTACCAATTACAAGGTTGCTGTGGTCAGCGTTACCAACAACACCTACTGTTGCACGGCACTCTTGACGAACACGACGCATTTCACCAGATGGTAAACGAAGAATAGCATAGCCATTATCTTTACCCATCAATTGAGCAGATGTACCAGCGGAACGAACGATTTGGCCACCTTTACCGATTTTCAATTCGATATTGTGGATTTGTGTACCGTCTGGAATATTAGCCAATGGTAAGCAGTTACCAGGTTTAATATCGGACTCAGGACCGGAGAATACAACGTCACCAACTTTTAGACCGTTAGGAGCTAAAATGTAGCGTTTTTCACCATCAGCGTAGTTAAGCAAAGCGATACGAGAAGAACGGTTAGGATCATACTCGATTGTTGCTACTTTAGCTGGAATATTATCTTTAGTACGTTTGAAGTCAATAATACGATATTGACGTTTATGACCGCCACCTTGGTGACGAACTGTCATTTTACCAGTATTGTTACGACCACCTTTTTGAGAAATCTTAGCTAGCAAAGATTTTTCTGGTTTGCTTGCTGTGATTTCGTCGAAGGCGGATACTGTCATAAACCGGCGACCAGCGGAGTACGGTTTAAATGATTTAATTGCCATTAGTGGGCCTCCTTACAACTAGACTCTTAGACACCTTCAAAGAATTCAATGGATTCGCCAGCTTTCAAAGTAACGATAGCTTTTTTGTAATCGCTGCGTTTACCTTGTGTACGACCCATGCGTTTAGTTTTGCCTAAAACACGAATAGTAGCTACTTTTTCTACTTTTACATTGAAGATTTTTTCAACTGCTTGACGGATTTGCACTTTATTTGCAGTCAAAGGCACACGGAAAGTGTATTTGCCTTCTTCCATAAGCATAGTGGATTTTTCGGTAATAACCGGGCGGATTAGTACATCATGTAATTGCATTATCCAAGTACCTCCTCGATTTTTGCGACAGCACCTTTAGTAATGAAGAGCTTATCGTAATGAAGAAGATCGAAAATGTTCATACCTTCGCAAGCCAACGCTTTAACACCTTGGATATTGCGAGCGGAACGTTCAACATTTACATCACCTTCAGTGATGAACAATACTTTTGCATCACCAACATTGAAGCTATTGATAATATTCAATACTTCTTTAGTTTTAGGAGCTGCTAATGTGATTTCTTCCAAAACGTATAATTCGCTATTATTCACTTTATCGCTAAGAGCAGATTTAACTGCTAAACGTCTAGCCTTACGAGGCATAGCTTTGTAATAGCTGCGAGGTTGTGGACCAAATGTAGTACCGCCACCAATCCAGATTGGGGAACGGCTGGAACCGGAACGTGCACGACCAGTACCTTTTTGTTTCCAAGGTTTGCGGCCACCGCCACGAACCATACCTCTAGTTTTTGTTGCATGTGTGCCGAGACGTTCGTTAGACAATTGACGAACTACGGCTTGATGCATTACGGCTTCGTTAACTTCAACGCCGAATACTGCATCGTTTAACTGTATTTCACCGACTTTAACGCCGGATTGATTATATGTTGCTACTGTAGGCATTACATAATCCTCCTTTCGACAAATGATTATTTAACAGGTTTAACCGTGTTGCGAACCATAACCAAGCTACCTTTAGCGCCTGGGATACCACCTTTAACCAATAAAAGGTTACGTTCAGCATCAACTTTCTCAACGGATAAGCGTTGTACGGTAACTCTGTAACCACCCATTTGTCCAGGGAGTTTTTTACCTTTGTATACCTTACCGCCGCCACCGGAGATCATAGGACCGATGGAACCAGGTTCACGGTGAGATTTAGAACCATGAGTTTCAGGACCACGGGAGAAGTTATGGCGTTTAATTGTGCCAGCAAAACCCTTACCTTTACCTGTACCCACTACGTCCACCAATTCACCTTCTGCGAAGATATCAGCTGCCAGAGTTTGGCCTACTGTGTAGTCAGCTGCATTAGCTACGCGAACTTCGCGAAGATATTTAACTGGAGCTACGCCAGCTTTGTCGAACTGACCTTTTACAGGTTTTGTTAAATGTTTTTCTTTAATGGAACCGTAACCAATTTGTACTGCTTCGTAGCCGTCTGTTTCAACAGTCTTAACGCGCACTACAACGCTTGGGGTAGTTTCCACTACTGTTACAGGAACTAATTGGCCTTCAGCTGTGAAGACTTGAGTCATTCCTAATTTTTTACCCAAAATAGCTTTAGACATTATCGCACCTCCTTATAGTTTTATTTCAATAGATACACCAGCTGGTAAATCTAAACGAGTGATAGCATCTACTGTTTTCGAATTTGGTTCAAGAATATCGATTAAGCGTTTATGTGTACGCATTTCGAATTGTTCACGAGAATCTTTGTTTACGTGTACAGAACGAAGAATTGTGAAGATATTCTTTTCTGTTGGCAATGGAATCGGACCAGATACCATAGCGCCATTTCTTTTTGCAGTGTCTACGATCTTAGCAGCGCTTTGATCGAGAGCTTTGTGGTCGTATGCCTTAAGGCGAATACGGATTTTTTGCTGTTTAGCCATTATTAATAATTCCTCCTGTCGTCCATTTCATGAATGGGCTGCTCCATAGAAATTCTCCTCCGCAGAGGCAACCTTCTACTTCATAGTTTAAAAACACAACACTAGAGCGGCATTACTGCCGCTCTGAATGCTGCATGTATTGTGCTCAACGCATCACTACGATGAGCATAAAAGGTTAAATTAACCTTCGATTTCAGTTACAACGCCAGCGCCTACTGTATGGCCACCTTCGCGGATCGCGAAACGAAGACCTTCTTCGATAGCGATTGGAGTGATCAATTCGATATCCATTGTTACGTTATCGCCAGGCATACACATTTCTACACCTTCAGGAAGGTTTACAACACCTGTTACGTCTGTTGTACGGAAGTAGAATTGTGGACGGTAGTTGGAGAAGAATGGAGTATGACGGCCACCTTCTTCTTTAGTCAATACGTATACTTCTGCTTTGAATTTTGTGTGTGGGTTGATGGAACCTGGTTTAGCCAATACTTGACCACGTTCGATGTCTTTGCGGTCTACACCACGAAGCAATGCACCAACGTTATCACCTGCTACTGCAGAATCCAAAGTTTTACGGAACATTTCAAGACCAGTTACTACGTATTGTTCAGCTTTTTCTTTCAAGCCTACAACTTCTACTGTGTCGCCTACGTTTACTTGACCACGTTCAACACGGCCAGTTGCTACTGTACCACGACCAGTGATTGTGAATACGTCTTCCACAGGCATCAAGAAAGGTTTGTCAGTATCACGAACTGGAGTTGGGATGTAGGAGTCTACAGCTGCCATCAATTCGTCGATTTTAGCTACATATTGAGCGTCGCCTTCCAAAGCTTTCAAAGCGGAACCTACAACGATAGGTACTTCGTCGCCAGGGAATTCGTAGGAAGAAAGAAGTTCACGAACTTCCATTTCTACCAATTCGATCAATTCTTCATCGTCAACCATGTCAGCTTTGTTCAAGAATACTACGATTGCAGGAACACCAACTTGGCGAGCCAACAAGATGTGTTCGCGAGTTTGAGGCATAGGGCCGTCAGCTGCGGAACATACCAAGATAGCGCCGTCCATTTGAGCCGCACCAGTGATCATGTTTTTAACATAGTCAGCATGGCCTGGGCAGTCAACGTGTGCATAGTGACGGTTTTCAGTTTCGTATTCAACGTGTGCAGTGTTGATTGTGATACCGCGTTCACGTTCTTCTGGAGCTTTATCGATCATGCTGTAATCTTGGAAATCAGCTTGGCCTTTTTCAGCCAATACTTTAGTGATTGCAGCAGTCAAAGTAGTTTTACCATGGTCAACATGACCGATTGTACCGATGTTAACATGCGGTTTCGTACGTTCAAATTTTTCTTTAGCCATTTTAAATTATCCTCCGAGGAAAATAGTAATTCTATTAATCTAATGTAAGATTAACCGTTTTTCTTTGCTTGAATTTCTTCAGCAATTTTCTTAGGAACTTCTTCGTAATGATCGAATGTCATGGAGTAGTTACCGCGACCTTGAGTTTTGGAACGAAGGTCAGTTGCGTAACCGAACATTTCGCTCAATGGAACATATGCTTTGATATGTTGGTTACCATTACGAGCTTCCATGCCGTCCATGCGACCACGACGGGAGTTCAAGTCACCGATAACGTCGCCCATGTATTCTTCAGGAACGTCTACTTCTACGGACATATATGGTTCAAGCAATGCAGGATCTGCTTTGCGAGCACCTTCTTTAAAGCCCATGGAACCAGCGATTTTGAAGGCCATTTCGTTGGAGTCAACGTCATGGTAGGAGCCGTCAAATACGATAACTTTGATGTCAACCATTGGATAACCAGCGATAACACCGGATTCCATAGCTTCTTTAACACCATTTTCAACAGGTCCGATGTATTCACGAGGAATTGCACCACCTACGACCTTATTTTCAAATTCGAAGCCAGCACCTGGTTCTTGAGGAATTAATTCCAACCAGCAGTGACCATATTGACCACGACCACCAGATTGACGAACGAATTTACCTTCAGATTTAACAGCTTTACGGATAGTTTCGCGATAAGCTACTTGAGGTTTACCTACGTTACATTCTACTTTGAATTCACGGTTCATACGGTCAACGATGATATCCAAGTGAAGTTCGCCCATACCGGAGATAATAGTTTGACCTGTTTCTTCATCAGTACGAACTTTGAAAGTAGGATCTTCTTCTGCCAAACGAGCAAGAGCTGTACCCATTTTTTCTTGGTCAGCTTTTGTTTTAGGTTCAACAGCAACGGAGATAACTGGTTCAGGGAATTCCATGGATTCAAGAATTACAGGATTCTTTTCATCACAAAGAGTATCACCAGTAGTAGTATCTTTCAAGCCTACAGCTGCAGCGATGTCGCCAGCGTAAACCATGTCGATTTCTTTACGAGTGTTAGCGTGCATTTGAAGAATACGGCCGATACGTTCTTTCTTACCTTTTGTGGAGTTGAAAACGTAGGAACCGGATTCCAATGTACCGGAGTACACACGGAAGAACGCTAATTTACCAACATAAGGGTCAGCCATGATTTTGAATGCCAATGCGGAGAATGGTTCATCATCGGAAGAAGGACGAGTAGTTTCTTCTTCAGTACCAGGAACGACACCTTTAATAGCTGGAATGTCGATAGGAGCTGGCATGTAATCCACAACAGCGTCCAATAACATTTGTACACCTTTGTTTTTGTAGGAAGAACCACAAAGAACTGGGAACAATTGGTTAGCAATAACTGCTTTACGCAATGCTGTTTTCAATTCTTCAATGGAGATTTCTTCACCTTCCAAATATTTCATCATAATATCGTCATCAGTTTCAGCGATAGCATCGATCATCATTTCGCGACGAGCTTCAGCTACTTCTTGATATTCTGCTGGGATATCAGTGATTTCATATTCTTTACCGTCATCGGATTTGTAAATTTCCGCTTTCATAGTCATCAAATCGATGATGCCTTCGAAAGTATCTTCAGCGCCGATTGGCACTTGAATAGCTACGGAATTTGCACCCAAACGGGATTTCATCATATCAACTACGTTGAAGAAGTCAGCACCTACAGTATCCATCTTATTTACATAAGCGATACGAGGTACGCCGTAGTTAGAAGCTTGACGCCATACTGTTTCGGATTGTGGTTCAACGCCGCCTTTAGCACTGAATACCGCAACAGAACCGTCAAGTACACGTAGAGAACGTTCTACTTCTACAGTAAAGTCAACGTGACCAGGAGTATCGATGATGTTGATACGATGATCTTTCCAGTGACATGTTGTCGCAGCAGAAGTGATTGTGATACCACGTTCTTGTTCTTGCGCCATCCAGTCCATCGTAGCAGCACCTTCATGTACTTCGCCGATTTTGTGAACAATACCTGTATAGTAGAGGATACGTTCTGTAGTTGTTGTTTTACCAGCATCGATGTGAGCCATGATACCGATATTACGAGTTTTTGCTAGGGAAAACTCTCTTGCCACAGTTGTCACCTCTTATTACCAACGATAATGAGCAAATGCTTTATTAGCTTCTGCCATTTTATGAGTATCTTCTTTTTTCTTGATTGCAGCGCCTGCATTGTTGAAAGCGTCCATCAATTCGCCTGCTAAGCGTTCTTTCATAGTGCGTTCACCACGAAGACGAGCATAGTTTACAACCCAGCGAATACCGAGTGTTTGACGGCGATCAGCACGAACTTCAACTGGCACTTGGTAGTTCGCACCACCGATACGGCGAGCACGCACTTCAAGTACAGGCATAACATTTTTCAATGCTTGATCAAAAACTTCCATTGGGTCTTGACCCATTTTGGAACGAATAATTTCGAATGCATCAT
This sequence comes from Veillonella dispar, assembly GCF_900637515.1. Lineage (NCBI taxonomy): Bacteria > Bacillati > Bacillota > Negativicutes > Veillonellales > Veillonellaceae > Veillonella > Veillonella dispar. The sequence continues at coordinate 1,678,636 of NZ_LR134375.1, forward strand.
ATACGATAGTTTCAGCAATGCCTTTTTTGCCATCGTACATAACTTTGTTAATGAAACGTGTTACTAATTTGCTGTTGTACACCGGATCTGGAAGTACATCACGTTTCGGAACAGGGCCTTTTCTTGGCATGTTCAATTCCTCCTTTATAATGATGTGTGTTAGTTTCGTTTAATGGCTAAAATTATTTTTTAGCTTTTTTCGCGCCGTATTTGGAACGACTTTGCATACGGTTTTGTACGCCAGCTGTATCCAATGCACCACGAACGATGTGATAACGCACACCTGGAAGGTCTTTTACACGACCGCCTCTGATAAGTACAACACTGTGTTCTTGTAAATTGTGACCAATGCCTGGGATGTAAGCAGTTACTTCAATAGCGTTTGTCAAACGTACACGGGCAACTTTACGAAGCGCGGAGTTTGGTTTCTTTGGAGTAGCTGTGTACACACGAGTACATACACCACGTTTTTGTGGAGATTCTTGAAGTGCTGGAGCTGTAGATTTTTTAGTCAAGCTCATGCGACCTTTGCGTACTAGCTGATTAATTGTTGGCATTTGGGCACCTCCTTTCCAAATTTGAGATTTATAATTGATCCGTCATAACAAAGTGTTACATCGGATATTACCAAGATTAACGTAGGATACCTACCGCTGTGGCCCGCACCTTAATGCGACACGCACGACCAAGGTCATCCATAGTGTGCTTGTCATTCACAGGTATTCCCTGTTCAGCACAAGCATTTCGTATAGGTCCAACTACACTTTCATCACTATCATGTCCTACGAACACATACTTCACAGTCCCTCGTGCAATGTTTTTCAACGTTTGCTTGGCACCGATTGTTTTGTTCATCGACTTCAGATGGGCAATGTCCATAGTAAAATTCTCCTTACGAAATTATGCTACTTAGGCATACTTGCCCCTGAGCACTATGTAAGTATACCAATTACACAATCACATGTCAAACGTTTTTCGATGCTCTACACCGCTATACAACTGCATTTTATGTGTACACGTTTCCGTGCGTTTCACAATAGCGAATCATATAACAATATATGTAATTTTTATGCAAGAATGGTTATTTTATTCTCATTTTTATACATTATTTTCATATTATTTTAATTAATCACATTTCATGTATGCATAATTGATATAACTGAAAAATAAATAGTCATTTTTTCGATTCATTTTATTTGCTTTATTCAAAATAACGATTTTATTAGACTTATTATTTTATTTATCCATATGACACGTCTATCTGTAACAGCAAGTTTGGGATAAAAAAAAGAGCGTGCCCTAAGGCACGCTCTTTTATAGTATCCCTATAGATTATTCTTCTATAGCAGATTCTTCTGTAATATCGATAATTTCAGGTGTGTTTTTAACAACCTCAATCTTACGGTAACGGCTCATGCCAGTACCAGCAGGGATCAATTTACCGATAATTACGTTTTCTTTTAAGCCCAATAATGGATCGATTTTACCTTTGATAGCGGCATCTGTAAGAACACGTGTTGTTTCTTGGAAGGACGCTGCAGACAAGAAGGAATCCGTTGCCAAAGCGGCTTTAGTAATACCCAATAATGTACGTTTGCCTGTAGCATTTTCACGGCCATTAAGAGTAAGACGACGGTTTTCTTCGTCAAAGGTATTAACGTCGACCATATCCCCTGGAAGCATATCTGCATCGCCAGCTGTTTCAACTTTTACTTTATGAAGCATTTGACGTACGATAACTTCGATATGTTTATCATTAATTTCTACACCTTGAGATTTATATACTTTTTGTACTTCGTATACGAGGTAACGTTGAGTTGCTTCAGTACCCATTACGCGCATAATGTCATGAGGGTTGATAGAACCTTCTGTTAAACGTGCACCTAAGGATACAACATCACCGTCTTTAACGATAATGCGAGAACCATAAGGGATGAGGTAATCGAGTTCAATACCGTCTTCACCAGTGATGAAGATAGTATTAGTACCTTTTTTACCTTCGTTAGGTACAACGCGAACTGTACCTTCGTTTTCTGCGATGATAGCATTACGTTTTGGTTTACGCGCTTCGAATAATTCTTCGACACGTGGCAAACCTTGTGTAATATCGTCACCTGCGACACCACCTGTATGGAATGTACGCATTGTCAACTGAGTACCAGGTTCACCGATGGATTGCGCTGCAATAATACCTACAGCTTCACCAACTTGAACTTGACCGCCTGTACCAAGGTCGCGACCATAACACTTGCGACATACACCATAAGGGCTGCGACAAGTCAATACGGAACGGATTTTAACTGTTTCGTAGTGTTTTACAACTTCATCAGCCAATGGTTCTGTGATTTCACCGTTAAGAGGAACGATAACTTCGCCAGTTTCTTTATTAACTAATTCTTCAGCTGCAATACGGCCTACGATACGATCTTTTAATGGTTCAATAACGCCAGTACCCTCAACGATTGCTTCCACTTCAATACCGTGGATTTCGTTGTTACGTACTTGTACTTCTTTTACATCAGAGTTAAGGATAGCTTCGATGCCTTCTTCAGTGAGGCGAGTATTAGCAGGGAAGATTTCTACACCTTCACTGTCAACAATTGCTTGTACAGTATCCTTGTTCAACATATTTTGAACCATAGTTTCTTTTAATGTTGCACGGATGCTGTCGTCACTTTCACCAAGAATAATTTTTTGAACCAAATTAGTATGGTTGATATCGCTATCAGAGCCCAAGTGAGCACCGCGCAATGCGACAGATGTAACACCGGATTCTGCAATATCAGCTAAGCATTGTTCGTCCAAGATAGTTTCAGCAGGTACAACAAGTTCCCCTGTTTCTACATTCACTACATCTTTATCTAGAACACGACCAATAAGCTTGTCTTTCAACAATTCCAATGCTTGACGTGGAGATGTAGCCAAACGAGCGCGTTCACGAACGAGATCGATACCTACAACGTCACAATCGTCCTCACGAACGATAACGTCTTGAGATACGTCAACAAGACGACGAGTCAAGTAACCGGAGTCAGCTGTACGAAGCGCTGTATCGGCCAAACCTTTACGAGCACCATGAGAGGATGTAAAGTAATCCAATACAGTCAAACCTTCTTTAAAGTTTGCTTTGATTGGTAAGTCGATGATACGACCAGATGGATCGGCCATCAAACCACGCATACCAGCAAGCTGACGGATCTGTTGTTTGTTACCACGGGCACCAGAGATAGCCATCATGTAAACAGGGTTGAAGCCATCTTTGTCACGCGCCATATTATCCATCATGGCATCAGTAACATCTTCTGTTGCTTGAGTCCACAATTGGATAGTTTTACGGTAACGTTCTTCTTCTGTAATAAGACCACGGCGATACAAGCGAGATACTTTTTCTACTTCTTGTTCTGCTGTGTCTAATAAACCAGTTTTTACTTCTGGTACTTTAATATCTGCAATAGCTACAGTCATACCTGCGCGACGAGCGAAGGAGTAACCCAAGGATTTGATACGGTCCAAAAGTTCTGCAGTTTTTTCATTGCCAAACAATTGGAAGCATTGGTCAACCAATTTACCAACTGTTTTCTTATCCATAACCTTACCTAAAGAGTAAGTGCCATCTTCACGTTTTTCGTATTGCCATAATTCTGGGAATAGTGCATTGTTGAAGATTAAGCGACCAGCTGTAGTTTCTACACGGCCATGGTCAGGTAAACGGATATAAAGAATATCTTGCAAGCCAATGATATGAGACTCGTATGCAAGCATTACTTCGTCATAAGTAGCAAATGTTTTTGCTTTATCACGAGTATCTTCGCGTACAACTGTTAAGTAGTATGTACCCAAGATCATATCTTGAGAAGGTACTGCTACTGGTTTACCGTCTTTAGTAGACAAGATGTTATGGCTAGAAAGCATCAATGTACGAGCTTCTGCTTGTGCTTCTACGGACAATGGTAAGTGACACGCCATTTGGTCACCGTCAAAGTCGGCGTTGAAGGCTGTACATACTAATGGATGCAATTTGATAGCACGGCCTTCCCAAAGGATTGGTTCGAAGGCTTGGATACCAAGTCTATGCAATGTAGGGGCACGGTTCAAGAGAACTGGATGTTCTTTGATTACCTCTTCCAAGGATTCCCATACACCAGGGCCAATTCTTTCTACTTGGCGTTTAGCTGCCTTGATATTGGATGCTTGACCGCGTTCTACCAAACGTTTCATAACAAAAGGTTTGAACAATTCCAATGCCATTTCTTTAGGCAAACCACATTGGTGCATTTTAAGTTCAGGACCTACTACGATAACGGAACGACCAGAGTAGTCAACACGTTTACCAAGCAAGTTTTGACGGAAACGACCTTGTTTACCTTTAAGCATATCGGACAAGGATTTCAATGGACGGTTACCAGGACCTGTTACAGGACGGCCACGGCGACCATTATCGATCAATGGGTCAACAGCTTCTTGAAGCATACGTTTTTCGTTGCGCACGATGATATCAGGAGCACCTAAGTCTAACAAACGTTTCAAACGGTTGTTACGGTTGATAACACGACGGTACAAATCATTGAGGTCAGATGTAGCGAAACGACCACCATCTAATTGAACCATAGGGCGCAATTCAGGTGGGATAACAGGGACAACATCCATGATCATCCATTCTGGGCGGTTGCCAGATTGACGGAATGCTTCTACTACTTCTAAACGACGAACTGCACGGATTTTACGTTGACCACTAGCAGTGTTCAATTCTTCGCGCAATTCAGCATTCAATGCTTCAAGATCAAGTTCTGCTAAAAGAGCTTTTACAGCCTCAGCACCCATGTCGATACATACGAAGAGAACCTCTTCAGCAGCGCCCAATTCATAACGCTCTTCACGAGTTAATTCTTCGTATTCTTTATCAGCTTCTGGGATTGTTGCATCATCGCGAAGAGCCGCATTATAGCGCTCTTTGCGTTGTGCTTCACGAACAATAGCCAAACGTTCGTTACGTTGAGCTACTGTTTCGATTACGACGGATTTACCACCGATAGTATAACCGTCTTCGTTAAATTGAGCTTCATATTCGCGGTACTCTTGCTCGGACAACAATTGGCGTTTTGCCAATGGAGTACTAGCTGGATCTACTACGATGTAGGAAGCAAAGTATAATACGCGTTCCAAGGAACGTGGAGATACATCAAGGATGAGGCCCATGCGGGATGGGATACCTTTAAAGTACCAAATGTGAGATACAGGAGTAGCCAATTGGATATGGCCCATACGTTCACGACGTACTTTTGCACGTGTAACCTCTACACCACATTTATCGCAGACTACGCCTTTATGGCGAATGCGTTTATATTTGCCGCAGTGACATTCCCAGTCCTTTGTTGGTCCAAAAATGCGTTCGCAGAATAGACCATCACGTTCTGGCTTCAACGTACGGTAGTTAATAGTTTCAGGTTTCTTAACTTCCCCATGAGACCAAGCTAAGATCTGCTCTGGAGAGGCTAAACCGATTCGCATGGAATCGAATTCATTTACGTCTAGCACTACTATCGCTCCCTTCCTTATAGATAGTTTTAGTCTTCATCGTTAGAGGAATCGCCCATTGGGAACGCCAATTGGCTAAGGATATCGTCTTCACCGCCGTTATCAGCAGGTGCTTCTTCCTCTACTACAGTTACTTCATCAGTTTCTACTGCACTGCCTTCCATAACTTCTTCAATGCCAGTTTCTACCACTTCATCTTCGTCATCAAGTTCTTTCATAACAACTTCTTCTTGATCTTCATTCAAGATTTTTACATCAAGACCAATACTTTGAAGTTCTTTGAGCAATACCTTGAAGGACTCAGGTACACCTGGTTCAGGGATGTTTTCGCCTTTAACGATTTTTTCGTATGCTTTCACACGACCAACAACGTCGTCAGACTTAACAGTTAATAGCTCTTGAAGTGTATAAGCTGCGCCATATGCTTCGAGAGCCCAAACTTCCATTTCCCCGAAACGTTGACCACCGAATTGAGCTTTACCGCCCAATGGTTGTTGTGTAACAAGGGAGTACGGACCTGTGGAACGAGCATGGATTTTATCATCAACCAAGTGATGGAGTTTAAGCATGTATACGTAACCAACAGTTACACGGTTATCCATAGGTTCACCAGTACGACCATCGTACAATACTGTTTTACCATCATCGGAACGACCAGCAATGCCTAATGTTTCAAATACGTCTTTTTCATGCGCACCATCAAATACAGGTGTAGCAATATGAATACCAGCTACATCTGGTTTTGGCATGCCATATGTTTCATAATCGTAACCAAGGCCTTCGAGTTCATGACGAATTTCAACGCGTTTAGCACGAGCAGATTCAATATGGTTCAATGTAGTTTTAACTTTATTAATAGCTTCTAATTCTTCTACAAGAGCTGGATCCATTTCTGGAGCGTCTTCTTCAGAGTCGAAGAATTCTACATGAAGTGCATTGTATTTAGCTTCAATAGCTTTAAGCTCTTTATAACGAGCTTCGCCACCAAGAGCTTCAAGTTTCTTTTGCGCTGCAGATTCTACATGGCCAAGAATTTGAGATTTCAAGTCGATGATTTTTTCATCGATGTCGAAATGAGGAACTGTCACATCTTCTTTAGCTTTTGCTTCTAATTCTTCAATTTCAGCATATAAGCCGCGAATAGCGTCAATTTGTTCCCAATAAGATGCATCAGTACGAGCTTCTTTCAATACATTTTGAATGTGAAGGTCTGTAGCTTTGATTTTCATACCTAAGCCTTGAACAGCCCAACCCAAGTGAGTTTCAAGAACCTGACCGATGTTCATACGAGAAGGTACGCCCAATGGGTTCAATACGATTTGTACTGGAGTACCATCTGGAAGGAATGGCATATCTTCTTTTCTCATAACGCGAGAAACGACACCTTTGTTACCATGACGGCCCGCCATTTTATCGCCTTCATGAATCTTACGTTTTTGAGCGATGTATACGCGAACAAGTTTATTTACACCTGGTTGTAATTCGTCGCCGTTTTCACGAGTAAAGACTTTAACGTCTACTACTTTACCAGATTCGCCATGAGGTACACGCAAGGATGTGTCGCGAACTTCACGTTCTTTGTCGCCAAAGATAGCGCGCAATAAACGTTCCTCTGGAGTAAGTTCAGTTTCGCCTTTTGGTGTAGCTTTACCTACTAGGATATCGCCAGGGTGTACTTCTGCACCAATGCAGATAATACCTTCTTCATCTAAGTTTTTAAGTGTGTCGTCACCAGTATTAGGCAATTCGCGAGTGATTTCTTCAGCGCCTAATTTAGTGTCGCGCGCATCACATTCGTATTCTTCAATATGAATGGATGTATAGATATCTTCTTTGCAAAGTTCTTCACTAAGCAAGATCGCATCTTCGTAGTTATAACCTTCCCAAGGCATGAACGCTACAAGAACGTTATAACCTAATGCCAATTCGCCGCCATCAGTAGCAGGACCGTCAGCCAACACTTGACCTTTTACAACATGGTCGCCACGATTAACGATTGGTTTTTGGTTAAAGCATGTGGATTGGTTAGAACGAAGGAATTTATTCATACGGTATACATCAACACGACCATCGCTATCGCGAAGAACGTGGATTTCATTACCCCAGCAACGTACAACTTTACCAGCTTCACGGGCAAGTACGCAAACACCGGAGTCAGTAGCTGCTGTATATTCCATACCTGTACCAACAAGTGGAGCTTGCGCACGCAAGAGTGGTACCGCTTGACGTTGCATGTTCGCACCCATCAAGGCACGGTTAGCATCGTCATTTTCAAGGAATGGAATCATAGCTGTACCAATGGATACAACTTCTTTTGGACTAACGTCCATGTAGTCAACCTTATCAGGTGTAACTTCTAATACATCATGACCACGACGACAAGCAACATGTTCATTAGTGAAGTAACCTTCCGCATCGATTGGAGAGTTCGCTTGGGCAATTGTCATGCCTTCTTCTTCATCAGCTGTCATATATACAACGGAATCAGTGACACGAACTTTTACAACCTTGTCTGCATCAGCGCCTGTACCATAGATTTTTTCTACTTTACGGTATGGAGCCTCAATGAAACCGAATTCATTTACCTTCGCATAGTTAGACAAGGAGTTGATCAAACCGATGTTTGGACCTTCTGGAGTTTCAATTGGACACATGCGGCCATAGTGAGAGTGATGCACGTCACGAACTTCGAAGCCTGCACGCTCACGAGATAAACCGCCAGGGCCAAGGGCAGATAGACGACGTTTATGAGTCAATTCTGCTAATGGGTTTGTTTGGTCCATGAACTGAGACAATTGGGAGGAACCAAAGAATTCTTTGATTGCTGCCACTACAGGTCGAATGTTAATCAACGCTTGAGGCGTAATAGATTCGATTTCTTGAATTGTCATACGTTCACGAACAACACGTTCCATACGAGTTAAACCAATACGGAATTGGTTTTGTAACAATTCACCTACACAACGAAGACGACGGTTACCCAAGTGGTCGATATCATCTGTATGACCTGCTCCATCCATAAGGTTGAGCAAATAAGAGATGTTAGCGATCATGTCTTCACGTGTTACTGTACGGTGATCATATGGCAAGTTGCAGTTGTTACAGATAACTTTGGATTCTACACCATCGTTATTTACGATGTAGAACTCAGCGAAACCTTCACCATCGAATACATGGCTATTAGCAACGATATCAAGTTGTTCTTCTCCAACTTGTACACCTGCATCAAGAATGATTTCGCCAGTTTCTGGATCTACGATTGGTTGAGCCAATGTTTGACCCAACATACGTTGACGCCAGCCAAGTTTTTTGTTCAATTTGTAACGACCAACGCGCGCTAAATCATAACGGCGTGCATCGAAGAACAAGTTGTCGAACAAGTTACGAGCAGACTCTACTGTTGGAGGCTCGCCTGGACGTAATTTTTTATAGATTTCAACCAATGCTTCATCAGCAGATTGAGTTGTATCTTTTTCTAATGTACGAACGATGCGTTCATCATATACTGGCAAACCATCTTCATCAGTTTTACCATTCCAGAAGAGGTCAAGGATGCTTTCATTAGTATCCCAACCTAATGCACGTACCAATACAGTAGCTGGTAATTTACGGTTACGGTCAATACGAACAGCAACAACTTCGCTTGCGTCAGTTTCAAGCTCAATCCATGCGCCACGGTTAGGAATAACTGTGGAATCGTACAAACGGTTACCCATTGTATCGATTTCTTTATTGTAGTAAACGCCTGGAGAACGTACCAATTGGGATACGATTACACGTTCTGCACCATTGATGATGAAAGTACCTGTGTCAGTCATCAATGGGAAATCGCCCATGAATACTTCTTGTTCTTTAATGTCCATATTTTCTGGATCATTATTTACTAAGCGAATATTTACACGAAGTGGTGCTGCGTAAGTAGCATCACGGTTTTTACATTCATTAATATCATACTTAGGTTCACCTAAGCTGAAACCTTCGAAAGAAAGAACTAGATTACCTGAATTGTCTTTAATCGGAGAAATATCGTTGAAAATATTTTGTAAACCACTCTCCAAGAACCACTCATACGATTTACGCTGAATGTCCAATAAATGCGGCATCTTGATAACTTCGTTAATTTTTGCGTACGTATAACGAGTTCGTTTGCCTACCTGTTCAGGTTTGAACATATTTGCTTTCACCCCTATCAAAACACACTGGTCTACCATTTTCTATAACGGCACGGAAAAGACATCTTACAGGTCTCAGTTTTCCTGCTCGGATAACGTCAAATAAAGCAAGGCCCATTTCATTTTTAAAAATAACCTTGCTTTCCATTAACCAAGCACAACCTTGGAAGAAAACCTCATCACTATTCAAGTTATAGTTTTTATATCCAAAAGCAGGAAACGCTACTTTTGCAATATATAATTCTATCAGTATTAAAAAAGACTGTCAACCAAAAGGGTTGACAGTCTTTCATTTTCATGCTTTATTCATGTATCAAAACAACTGACTATGTTAGTTGCCTTTATGTTTTAAAAGATTAGCACCAGCAATACCAGGGCGAGTCATTTCTTTAGGAGAAAGGATATGATTGATTTCATCTTCAGTCAACAAACCTTTTTCCAAGATGATATCACGGATAGCACGACCAGTGGTATATGCTTCTTTCGCAAGAGAAGATGCTGTTTCATAGCCAAGGTGTGGCAACAATGCTGTTACGATACCAACGGAACGATTCAACCAGTATTCGCATTGTTCACGATCTACTTCAAGATCCACGAGTAATTTATCAACGAATGTATTTACACCGTTTTTGAGGTAGCAAAGATTATTGAACAAATTGTAAGCCAATACAGGTTCCATTACGTTCAATTCGAATTGACCATTTTCTACAGCCAATGTGATGGTTAAGTCATTACCGATAACTTGATAACATACTTGGTTCAATACTTCGGCGATAACAGGGTTAACCTTGCCTGGCATGATGGAAGAACCAGGTTGACGAGCTGGTAATTTTAATTCCCCAATACCACAACGAGGACCAGATGCCATCAAGCGGAAGTCGTTGGCCATTTTAATCAATACGAGAGCAGTAACTTTCAAACCGCTGGAAATATCTGCAAAGATATCTGTATTGTTAGTAGCATCAATTAAGTTTTCAGCTGTATAGAATGGTTCGCCTACTACTTCACTAAGTTCGTATGCTACATCATGAATATAATTAGGTTCCGCGTTAAGGCCTGTACCAACTGCAGTAGCACCCATGTTAATTACATGTGCACCTTCAACGGCAGATTTAATACGTTTAATACCGCGGCGAACACCAGATGCATAGGCACCCATTTCTTGGCCTAATGTAATTGGCACCGCATCTTGTAAATGAGTGCGACCCATTTTCAAAATTCCGCTATATTCATCAGCCTTTTTCTCAAGTTCATCAACAAGGCGTTGTAATGCTTCAAGTAAAGGTTTAGATTTTAAAATTGCACATACCTTGATTGCTGTTGGGAAAGCATCATTTGTAGATTGTGCCATATTACAATGGTTGTTAGGGCTTACAATATCATAGCTTCCTTTTGGATGCCCCAAAATTTCACAAGCACGGTTAGCCAATACTTCGTTCATATTCATGTTTACAGAAGTACCTGCACCACCTTGAATTGGATCAACAGGGAATTGGTCAGCAAATTGACCTTCAATTACTTCGTCTGCAGCTTGTACAATAGCTTTACCAATAGATACATTTAAGCGACCAGTTTTCATATTCGCTAAAGCAGATGCTTTTTTAACCATTGCCAATGCTTTGATAAAGTCTTGGTCCAAATGTTTTCCTGTAATATGGAAGTTTTCTAATGCACGAATTGTTTGTACACCGTAATATAATTCATCAGCTACTTCTAATTCACCTAAGAAATCATGTTCTTTTCTCATAATAAATCCTCTTTCTACTATTTTTATACAAAATAGTATTTCAATGAAACGGTTTTATCTTACGCGCTCATTATAGCATGTATTTTGTATACATAAAAGTCATTTCATGTATTCTGTACAAACAATATTCTATACAATATATTATTTCATAAATAATTTTTTTGTAACTATTTCCATATTGCTAAAAGCTTTATCTTTCATTGGTTTAATTATTACACGCCCTATAGTACAATAATATAAACTATGTAAGTAAGGAGTAATTATGATTAACAATCACATGCTGCGCATAGGTGCGCTATTTTTATTAACCGTACTAAGTTACGGTTTCTATAATGCCTATCTACCCATAACCGATCCGGTTGAATCTAACTATGTATTATCTGCTATTACAATGTTAAAACATAACTCATGGATATCCCCCATGATATATGACCAAGTCTGGTATGATAAACCGCCCCTCACCTATTGGGCGCTTATGATAAGCTATAAACTATTTGGCATATCTGACTTTACATCGCGCATACCAAATACACTTATTGCTGGTGGCAGTGTTGCGCTTATGTACCATCTTGTGTATCGCATTAAAGAGTCCACGCATATAGCAATTACGAGTGCCATACTTTTGTTTGGTGCCTTACAGTTCTGGTACATTTCTCACGCAGTCATAACAGACGGCTTCCTATTCTTCTTTTCACTAGCTATCTTCGGCTATTCTTATCTAGCTTTCACCAACAACGATAAACATTCCATGGTAAAAGCCTATGGAGCGGCAGCCTTAGCGGTTGTAACTAAAGGGCCCGTTGGTATTGTTCTGCCTGGATTAATACTATTACTATTCATTGCTGCACGATGGCTTACCCAAAAAGATAAAGATGAATACTCACTTGCTAAGGATATTACATTATTATTTAATCCTTTGGGAATTCTCTTATTTATAGTTCTTGCCAGTCCATGGTACATCGCTATGTACTCGATTCACGGTCAAGAATTCATATCTGGTTTCCTAGGGCTTCACAACATGGAGCGAGCACTTGTATCTGAGCATCCAAAATTCAATGTTTGGTATTATTACCTAATCATTGTCCCTCTTGCTCTATTACCATGGACACCAGCCGTTATTTACCGACTCAAAAACATTACCTGGAAAAATAATTTTTATCTTCTCGGCGCCATCTGGTTTGTAGTAATTGTATTATTCTATTCACTAGTGGCCACAAAGTATATAACCTATACGTTACCAGCAATAATCCCATGTCTTATCTGGGGTGCTGAAGCTATCACAACTAGCTGCCATAACAAGAGTACTAGTTTTAAATATATTGTAACGATTCCATTAGGCATATATACAATCTTATTCCTAGTAGCCAGCATCGCAACACCAGAATTAAATCCTATACCATTAATTAGTGCATTCGTATTACTAGTACTATTTGCACTAGTAGTTAAACGGTATAGAAATCGCAACGTACCATTATCTATCTATTTAGCCACACCTTTAACTATTTTATATACGGCAATCACAATAACTGTAACACCTATTTTATCTGATCAATCGGGGCTTCAATTCAAGCCATATATTGAGTCAAGTGCACAACACACATATATATATGGTACCTACTATACATCGATTGTGTATTATACAAAAGATACACCAACTCAAGTATTTGTACATACTACAGATAATCCAGTATGGACAGCAGGCAAAACATTGATGCCCACAATAACAGTAGAAGAATTTGATACTAGGATATCTAATGAGAAAGGTGCTACCATCATTGTGCCAAATAAATATAGTAAAGAATTTGCTAATTCACCAACTAACAACATAGCAACAGAGGTTGGAAAAACTAAATCGGCTAGCATTTATAAAATTCAATAATCATAACCAAAACTTGCTAATTGGTATTGATAGATAACTACAAAATTTTATTTCTATAACAAAAAAGGCGTACCCGAGGGTACGCCTTTTATTATGGCTAGAATTATTTCAATTCTACAGTTGCGCCAGCTTCTTCCAATTGAGCTTTCAAAGCTTCAGCTGCTTCAGTAGCTACGCCTTCTTTTACAGGTGCAGGAGCGCCGTCAACGATAGCTTTAGCTTCTTTCAAGCCAAGACCAGTTGCTTCACGAACAACTTTGATTACGTTGATTTTGGATGCGCCAGCATCTTTCAAGATTACGTCGAAGGAATCTTTAGCAGCGCCGCCTTCAGCACCACCAGCAGCTGCTACAGCTACAGGAGCTGCTGCAGTTACGCCAAATTCTTCTTCAATTGCTTTTACAAGATCATTAAGTTCAAGAATAGTTGCTTCTTTCAATTCAGCAACGATGTTTTCAATGTTCAATGCCATTTTAGTTTTCCTCCATAAAATAGTTTATTGTATCAGTCTTAAGCGACCAATGAATACTTCGCAGAAATTATTATTCTGCAGCTTCTGCTGGTTGAGCTTCTGCAACAGCTTTGACAGCGTATGCAACGTTGCGAACAGGAGCTTGCAATACGGAAAGCAACATGGAAAGCATGCCTTCGCGGTTTGGAAGACTTGCAATTGCTTTAACGCCTGCAGCATCCATAACTTCGCCTTCAACGATACCAGCTTTAACTGTTACAACTTCTTTCTCAGTAGATTTGATGAATTGTTCGATTACACGAGCAGGTGCAACAGCATCTTCTTTAGAAGTAGCCAATGCAGTTGGACCTTCTAAATGCTCAGCGAAACCTTCAAGATTCAATTCATTTGCAGCAATGCGAGTCAAAGTATTTTTGATTACTTTGTATTCAACGCCTTCAGCCAACATTTTGCGGCGAAGATCAGTTGCTTGCGCAACAGTCAAACCAGTGTAACCAATCAATACAGCGCCTTTTGCTTCAGAAAGAGTTTCTTTCATTTGAGCAACGATTGCTTTCTTTTGTTCAGTGACAGCCATTAGATTACCTCCTTGTAGATTTTTTGGTGCTCTATGTACTATCTTAGCGTAAAAACGACCCCATCGCACGCGATGAGGTCGAACTAGTCCTAGATTATCTAGTGTCAGCCTCAGCGGGCGGATTTTCATCCATTATACATACCAGCCGTCTACAGCTAAGAGACATATGTGATTATTGCTCTTTTGTAACGTTGCTCAATTTGAACACGTTCAAAGGCACACCAGGGCCCATTGTAGCGGACAAGGTTACAGATTTAATGTATTGACCTTTAGCTGCTACAGGTTTAGCCTTGATAATAGTATCAACGATTGTACGGTAGTTGTCAAGTAATTTTTCTTCATCGAAGGACGCTTTACCGATGGAGCAAGAGATAATACCTGCTTTATCAGTACGGTATTCGATTTTACCAGCTTTGATTTCGTTTACTGCACGAGCAACGTCTGGAGTTACTGTACCAACTTTAGGGTTTGGCATCAAGCCTTTAGGACCCAAGATTTTACCAAGACGGCCAACTTGACCCATCATGTCTGGTGTAGCAACTACTACGTCGAAGTCGCTCCAACCACCTTGGATTTTAGCTACTAACTCTTCAGAACCTACGAAATCTGCACCAGCTTCTTCAGCTGCTTTAATGTTGTCGCCTTTTGCGAATACAAGAACGCGTTTAGTTTTGCCAGTACCATGAGGCAATACTACTGCACCACGAACTTGTTGATCAGCGTATTTAGGGTCGACATTCAAGTTGAAAGCGATTTCAACTGTTTCATCGAAATTTGCAGTTGCAGTTTTCTTAACCAACTCGATTGCTTCTACTGGTTCGTAGAACTTACCAGCTTCAATAAGTTTTACTGCCTCAGCGTATTTCTTACCTACTTTTGCCATTATAATATCCTCCTTATGTGGTCAAACGGGAATTCCCTCCCACCGATTTGCGCCTTATGCGCAAGTCGTACGCTTATTAGTCAACGATTTCAATGCCCATGCTGCGAGCAGTACCTTCTACCATGCGCATACCTTGTTCTACGGTATTAGCATTCAAGTCAGGCATTTTCAATTCAGCAATTTCACGAACTTTATCGCGACCTACTTTTGCTACTTTATCACGGTTAGGTACACCAGAACCTTTTGGAATACCTGCAGCTTTTTTCAATAATACTGCAGCTGGTGGAGTCTTAGTGATGAAGTCGAAGCTACGATCTTCATATACGTTAATAACTACTGGGATAATTAAGCCAGCTTGTTTAGCAGTACGTTCGTTGAATTCTTTTGTGAAAGCAACGATGTTAACACCTGCTTGACCTAGTGCAGGACCAACTGGTGGTGCTGGAGTAGCTTTAGCGGCTTCAATTTGTAGTTTTACTTGTTTAACTAATTTCTTAGCCATGGGTAATTAAACCTCCTATGCTTATACTGTGGTGGTAACGGATATACATCCTCCCACTGGCAACCAAAATCGATTGCTCTTTTTTAGAGTTATAATATATATATTAAAGAGCTTTCTCAATTTGAGAGAACTCTACCTCTACCTCGGTATCTCGGTTGAACATTTCCACATTAAGTTTTAATGTTCCTTTTTCAGGGTTAAGTTCGGTAATAACACCTAGTTTATCTTCAAAGGCCCCGGACGTAATGCGTACCGTTTCACCAACTTCTACATCGATGTTGATGCTTGGTTTCTTATCCAAGCCCTGAGACTTAAGTATATGTTCTACTTCGGAATCAGAAAGTGGAACTGGTTTAGTGGCAGAGCCAACGAAGCCTGTTACACCTGGTGTGTTGCGCACAACATACCAAGAGCGGTCGTTAACTTCCATTTCAACCAATACGTACCCAGGAAATATCTTACGTTTTACTACTTTTTTAACCCCATCTTTTTCGTCTATTTCGTCTTCAAGAGGTACCAAAATTCGGCTAATCACATCTTGTAGACCCATAGACTGAACTTTAAGTTCAAGAGTGGTTTTAACTTTATTTTCGTAGCCTGAATAGGTATGAATTACATACCACTTCTTATCTGCTTCCATGAAATGGCCCCCTTATCCAACAAAGTGCAACAACGTATTAAAAAGTTGGGCAAAGACTGCATCAAGTACATAAATAATAAAGGCGATAAAAATCGTCACTAAAAATACTACTATTGTGTAATTGATGAGTTCTTTTTTTGTTGGCCAGACTACTTTTTTAAGTTCAGCTTTCACACCGCGGAAGAATTTTCCAAATCCACCACGCTGCTGCACTGCTGAGTTAGACTTTGCCATTGTTTCACATCCTCAAATCAACAGGTAATGAATGATAAGAATTATTTTGTTTCACGGTGTAATGTATGTTTACCGCAGAATTTGCAATATTTCATCATTTCAATACGATCAGGATTGTTCTTTTTATTCTTGTTCGTTTGATAGTTACGTTGTTTGCAATCTGTGCAAGCTAAAGTAATGGCATTACGCATCCGGATACACCTCGCTTTTTATTTACTAATCTGTCTCTTGTACTCGAAAACGCTCGACTACATACTAAAGAAATATATCATACGTAGCAAGCGATGTCAAGAATTTTGAGCAACTCAAAAAAGCCAGGCACATGTACCTGACAGGGATAGTATAACAAAAAATGGCGTTCCTTGTCTAGAAAGGAACGCCATTAATATGGTAATAAATTATCACATATTTTTCATGCAATTTATGCCGTTAATGCATAGAATTATATTATGCCTGTCAATTACGATTTCTTCGGAAATAGAACTTTCACAATTTGCCAGAAGAATGCTACGGCACCAATGATTAGTATTGTATCACCAATCATACGAAGCCAACGCAAGTTTTGTAACAATGGTTGTTGCATAAATTCTTCGCTACGTGCAAACCACAAACCATGTGTAATGCTTGCCCACGCTTGGATAAGACCAATCGGCAATAAGCTGATGAGCACCATTAAGGCAAGGCCTATATTGAGAGCCCAGAACCCAAATTTCATCAATTTATCGTTGAATTCAACTTCAGGTCGAATATAACGAGCAATAAGGAATACAAAGCCTAAGCTTAAGAAACCATATACGCCAAACAATGCGGTATGCGCATGTACTGCAGTTGTATTAAGACCTTGAATGTAGAACAAGGATACAGGCATATTGATCAAGAAGCCGAAGACCCCCGCACCAACAAGATTCCAGAAGGATACCGCAATGAAGCAGTATACAGGCCATTTCAAACGATGCATCCAAGGTGCGCTGTGAAGACGTGTATAGTTTTCAAAGGCTTCATAACCTAATAGTACAAGTGGTACTACTTCCAATGCGGAGAAGGATGCGCCTGTCGCCACAATAGTAGAGGTAACACCTGTAAAGTATAGATGATGGAATGTGCCAGGAATGCCACCGATGAGATAAATAGCGCCAGAGGAAATGGCTGCCACAGTACCAGCACGATACGATACAAGACCAAGTGTAACAAAGATAAATGCCATCAATGTAGTAGAGAATACTTCGAAGAAGCCTTCTACCCAAAGATGAATTACCCACCAACGCCAGTACTCCATAATTGCTAAGTGGCTATGTTCACCATAGAACAAACCTGGACCATAGAAGATACCTACCATGATAACAGAGAAGATAAAGGCAGCAATAAGGTTTTTATCCCCTTTTTGTTTGAAAGCACCAATAATACTGCGTATCATGAGTACAAGCCAGAATAGAATACCAATGTATTCAATCCATTGCCAAATACGTCCTAGTTCTATATATTCGTAACCTTGGTGTCCGAGAAGGAAATTCCAGGCTGCTGGAATTTGATGTGCTACACCTAAATATGTGCCAGCGAAGGAACCAACTACGAGGACTACAAGCGCCCAGAATAAAATATCTACACCTAGCTTTTGATATTTAGGATCCTTACCACCATTAATGATTGGTGCCAAGAATAAACCAGCGCTCAAGAATGCCATAGCAATCCAGAACAAGGACGCTTGAATATGCCATGTACGCGCAATAGAATAAGGGAAATATTGTGCCAATGGAATACCATAGAACGCTTGGCCTTCTACAGTGTAGTGAGCAATAATGCCGCCCATCCCCAATTGGAATAAGAACAGTGCTAAGATTGTAAATAAATATTTACCTAATGCACGTTGAGATGGAGTTAAAGTAATCTTGCTAATTGGATCTTCTATTGGCAGAACCAGTGCATGCTCATCATCCTTTTTACCAAAGGCCCATAACCATACAACTACACCAATGCCACATAATAAGATAATAACACTCACAACAGACCATGCGATACTTTCAGGTGTAGGATTATGATCCAACAAAGGTTCATGTGGCCAGTTGTTTGTATACGTTGCATCCGTACCAGGACGTTGCGTAGAGGCCATCCAAGTAGTCCAGAAGAAGAAGCGTGCCATATCAATGCGATCTTGTAACTCAGGTAGTGTGTTATCCTTCATTGCAAAATGATCACGAGTCAATGTTAACTCAGGGTTATCACCGTACAACTCAACAAAATAACGACCTGTAATATTCATCGCCGTAATGCGTTCTGGAGATAAAACCACAGTTCCATCATCGCGAACAGCACTACCTAAATATTCTTCTTTTACAACTTCTTTAACTGCTGCTTGTTGTGCAGTTCCCAATTGGTTATAAAGAACCCCAAATGCCTCTTGAGATTTAATATCCAGCATTATAGATACTTCTTTATGCAACCAATCTGCAGTCCAGTCAGGTGCTTGATATGCGCCATGACCTAAAACGGTCCCTACCGATTGACCACCTGTAGATTGCCATGCCGATTGACCATGTAAAATATCTTCCTTAGTGAACAAGACTTGTCCATCTTGAGATACATACGCAGTCGGTACTGGCGGTGCTTGATGATACACATCAGTACCTAGATAACCAAGGATTGAAAAACCAATAATAAGTACGGCTACTACGGCTATCCAATACTTTTTGTATTCACCCATCACATTACCTCCTTTTCTATAAAAACACAAAAGGAGGGCCTTTGCCCTCCTTGAGATTATAATAACACTATTAGCAGAATAATTCTGTATCTTTGGTTACAAATACAATAATCAATATATAAGTTAATACAAAAATAGGACCCCAAACGGGGTCCTATTTACTACAAAGATTATGAATTAACCTTCGATTTCAGTTACAACGCCAGCGCCTACTGTATGGCCACCTTCGCGGATCGCGAAACGAAGACCTTCTTCGATAGCGATTGGAGTGATCAATTCGATATCCATTGTTACGTTATCGCCAGGCATACACATTTCTACACCTTCAGGAAGGTTTACAACACCTGTTACGTCTGTTGTACGGAAGTAGAATTGTGGACGGTAGTTGGAGAAGAATGGAGTATGACGGCCACCTTCTTCTTTAGTCAATACGTATACTTCTGCTTTGAATTTTGTGTGTGGGTTGATGGAACCTGGTTTAGCCAATACTTGACCACGTTCGATGTCTTTGCGGTCTACACCACGAAGCAATGCACCAACGTTATCACCTGCTACTGCAGAATCCAAAGTTTTACGGAACATTTCAAGACCAGTTACTACGTATTGTTCAGCTTTTTCTTTCAAGCCTACAACTTCTACTGTGTCGCCTACGTTTACTTGACCACGTTCAACACGGCCAGTTGCTACTGTACCACGACCAGTGATTGTGAATACGTCTTCCACAGGCATCAAGAAAGGTTTGTCAGTATCACGAACTGGAGTTGGGATGTAGGAGTCTACAGCGTCCATCAATTCGTCGATTTTAGCTACATATTGAGCGTCGCCTTCCAAAGCTTTCAAAGCGGAACCTACAACGATAGGTACTTCGTCGCCAGGGAATTCGTAGGAAGAAAGAAGTTCACGAACTTCCATTTCTACTAATTCGATCAATTCTTCGTCGTCAACCATGTCAGCTTTGTTCAAGAATACTACGATTGCAGGAACACCAACTTGGCGAGCCAACAAGATGTGTTCGCGAGTTTGAGGCATAGGGCCGTCAGCTGCGGAACATACCAAGATAGCGCCGTCCATTTGAGCCGCACCAGTGATCATGTTTTTAACATAGTCAGCATGGCCTGGGCAGTCAACGTGTGCATAGTGACGGTTAGCAGTTTCATACTCAACGTGTGCAGTGTTGATTGTGATACCACGTTCACGTTCTTCTGGAGCTTTATCGATGTTGCTGTAATCTTGGAATTCAGCTTGACCTTTTTCAGCTAATACTTTAGTGATTGCAGCTGTCAAAGTAGTTTTACCATGGTCAACGTGACCGATTGTACCAATGTTAACATGCGGTTTCGTACGTTCAAATTTTTCTTTTGCCATTAGGATTGTATCCTCCTTCACAAAAACAAATTACATTCTAGTATTAATATAATATATTAACCCTAATTTATCAATGGAATATAAGATTCCCTTATACATTATTATACCATATATAGAAAAACTTCTAAAAATACAAATATTCTTCTAAAATAAAAAAACTGACAAATGTAATCTTTACACTCATCAGCTTCAATTTATATTTTATGGAAAATAAAAAATCCTCACCAACGTGAGGTTTAATGGTGGCGGCACACGGATTTGAACCGCGGACACACCGGGTATGAACCGATTGCTCTAGCCAACTGAGCTATGCCGCCATGTATGGAGCTAGTGACCGGGATTGAACCGGTGACCTTATCCTTACCAAGGATACGCTCTGCCGACTGAGCTACACCAGCACAATGAACGATCATTTCACTGTGAATTTTTGTGGTTGCGGGGACAGGACTTGAACCTGCGACCTTCGGGTTATGAGCCCGACGAGCTACCAACTGCTCCACCCCGCTATAAATGGTGGAGGGAGAAGGATTCGAACCTTCGAAGTCGAAGACGGCAGATTTACAGTCTGCTCCCTTTGGCCGCTCGGGAATCCCTCCAAAAATAAAATGGAGCTGGCGATAGGAATTGAACCCACAACCTGCTGATTACAAGTCAGCTGCTCTACCAATTGAGCTACGCCAGCATCATTACGACAAGATGTATTTTATCATCCGCCTCACTAAGTGTCAAGAACTTTTTAAAAGCTTTTTTGAAGTTTTTTCGTTCACTGCGGTAACCCTTAGTGCTTAATCATAATAACATGAAACGATACCCTATGCAAGTATTTTTTCTAAACTTTTTAAACTTCATTTTTTCCTCATCGGCAATCATAGATAAAGGTAGATAATCGCTAGTATAGCAACAATAATTCTATAATATCCAAAGGAAGATAATGAAGAGCGATTTAAATACCATAAAAATACTTTTACAGTGATATACCCTACTATATACGATACTAATGTGCCAATGGCAAACATAATAATATCATTTAGTTCTAGTAAATGGATTACCCGTAACAAATCATACACGCAAACAATGATCATAACAGGTACAGCCATAATAAAAGAAAAATCAGCGGCAGCTCTACGCGTACATCCAATCAACATGCCTCCCGCAATGGTCGCACAAGGCCTACTATGACAGGAATTGGCCCAAATAGATACCCTTTAATAATATATTGTAAAAGATAGCCCGCTGTTAATACAGGTAGCACACCTGCCCCAATATGTAATAGAGATACGCCACGAGTTTTAATCCAATTCTTCCGTTTTAAAAAGCTATTAAAGGTCCGTCTATAATGTGTATATATAGCAAGAATAGCCCCAATTTGAATAAACACTTCAAATACATCGGCATGGGCGGCTTCAAAATTAAGCATATGCCCAATAATAATCATATGACCTGTACTAGATACAGGAATGCATTCGGTTATACCTTCTATAATACCCAAAATGAGGGCAATTATATATTGTTCCATGATATCACCTACCTTTATAAATGCGGTCATAACTCATGGCAATATATAATGCCCTCAGTAATCAATATAGCTTTAATTAATCAATAACCATAACACGTTCAGGTTTAGTAACTGTTACAACCGCATGTTTTGGATCATTATTGTGTTCTAAGTATAATTGATCACCTTCGAGATGACCACGCCAACCTACAACAATCGGATATGTTTTACTAATAGTCTTTAATAGTTCAAGAGGATTTAAATTTAAAATCGGTGCAAACAACACATTAATACCATCGATGAGCACCACTTCTGTATCACTACGACTTAATGCACGGCGAATTACTTCTTCTGCCAATTGTGGTCTTTCATCACGAGGTACTAACAAAAATTCTTCTTCAATAAGTTGTTTCGCTTCTAAGTACTTCCAACCTTTTTGCTCAGACAATTCACGAATTAGCAAACTTTTACCAGAACCAGGACCACCAACGATAAACAATATGCGTTCATCATCACCTTGAATTTTTTCCCAACGTTCTCTTACATCTTGAACAGTAACCATATCCTTTGCCTCCTCGCTGTGACCAATCCTACTTAACTGGACGGTCAGATAACATAACGGATTTGATATATTGGTTTTTATCATCTAGGGCAAACTGTAAATATGAATCGCTTGCCGCTGGATTTTTATATTCATATACGGTAGACGTGCCCGCATTTGTTGTAGATTCAACGATACGAGTTGGCATACCATACACAAAGAGCAATAGATACTTAGTATCGCCCATCGCGATGCCACGACGGGTAGGTGTGTAAATGTTTAACAATACGCGATTGATAAGATTTTTTTTATCAACACTTACACCATATTCGTTATATCCAATAAAGGTGGAACCAAACAACATACCTTGATGTTTCCAGTCGTTATTTGGATCATTAACAAAATGATCATTCAATTTATAGCCACGCAATACAAAATCATCAGCAGTCAACTTACCAGCTTCGAAATCATATACTGGAGCTTTAGGTAATCCAAATCTTGGCCATACTTGACCACTAATCATATCAACAGCTTCTACATTGCTTTGTTTGATGGTGAAAGCAATATATTCTTTCTGTTGTCCTAACATAGATTGTTGTTGGCTATTATTATTTGTATTCTCTATCGAGCCGTTAAAGTCCTTTTTTCGAGACAATGAATTTTCGGAATGACCTTCATAAAGGAAAATATAGCTTTCATTTTTCAAGTCACGCCACATCGCATTAGGACTGCCATAAGCAAATACCAATTCCATGCGCGTACTACCCACACCTATATCGCGTACAGTACGGGCGCCTTTTTTCGTACTATGAATATTAGTAATAGTATTTGGCTCAAAGAAATAGGTAGCCCCTTGACCTCGCAATTGATTGTTTATCAATCGTTCTTGAGTAGGTCCCGTATATACGGTTACCTCCAAATCTTTCATATAGTACGTCGTAAAGTTATCACGCACTACCGTTTTTTCTACATCTTTAGGTGCTACAAACTGATCACCTAAGCGGTACCCATCAATGGCATAATCATCTTCAGACCCTATGGTTGGTAAATTATTAGCCGTATAGGACTTGCCGATATCCGCCAAATTATTTTGCGTTACACTAGGCAAGGATCCTTCATTTTCGCTAGCTGCTTGCCAAAATTGTATGGAATCACCAAACTCGGTAACTGCCATTTGTTCGGCCAACCAACCTGTTTTTGTGTTTTCCTTCTTTATTTTTGTATCAATTTTAACGGCTTTAATCGGTGCATTATCTATATACGCAACAGAATTAGCCGCATCAGGTTCCACCGTTTCTACAGGTGCAGCAGTAGCTGCCGCATCATTTGTATCCTCTGTAGCTTCTACAGCCGTCGGTTTCACTGTGGAAATAGCCGGTTCTGCCGCATACCCTACCGTTGTAGCAGATAGGCCAACTAAAAGTGCCGCTACGATACGGCTCTTAATAGAATGATTCATCGATTACTCTCCAATTGCGCACGCAACCATGTCAACCATGGCTCTAACCCATTATGGGCCGTGCAACTTACTTCAAAAATCTCTCCTGTTGGATTCAAATTACGTATATCTTGTATTGCCTTGTCTTTTTTAAATGGTACATAAGGCAATAAATCTATCTTATTAATGAGAATAGCCTTTGACTCTTTAAAGATTAATGGGTATTTAAGAGGCTTATCTTCACCTTCAGTAACAGATAATACAGTTACTTTCATGCTTTCACCAATCTCAAATTCTGCAGGGCATACAAGGTTACCTACATTCTCGATAATGATCATATCCAGTTCATCAAGATTTAAATCACCTAGTGCATCTTGAATCATTTGTGCATCAAGATGGCAACCTCCCACTGTATTGATTTGAATAACAGGAACTCCTAATTCATGAATCCGTTCCGCATCCTTAGCAGTAAATAAATCACCTTCAATAACAGCAAGGCGGTAATCTTTTTTCAAATCATGTAAAGTTGCCTCTAACAGAGATGTTTTACCAGCTCCTGGAGAACCTAATAGATTAAATACAAAAATATTTTTTTCCTTAAACAACTGTTGTAAGGACTCTGCAATGGCATCATTTTTTGCCAATACATTAGTTTTAACTTGAACTTGCATGTCCTAACCTTTCTATCAATCGATATCCATGGAGGTCACTTGTAGTTCACGGCCACCAATGGTTTGTACGAAATGACTGTCACAATACGGACAGATAAATTTATAATTTTCTACAGGAAATGTTTTATCACAATCCAAGCACTTTCCTTCAATAGGAATGGTGTTGATTTCAATACGTGAGCCTTCTGCGGCGGTCCCCTTTGTAACGGCTTCCCAACAGAAAAGAAGCGAATCTGGTTCCACGCCACTCATAAGACCCAAATCGAGTTGAACAGAATGAATCACAGATGCATCGTGTTGGCGTAACGTATCGAGGGCTACATCAAGTATGCCTTCTGCTATAGACATCTCATGCATGGTATGCCTCATATACAGCTTCAAGCATCATAGTAGTCGTTACAGAGCCTACACCACCAGGTACTGGAGTAATTGCAGACGCAATATCTTTTACCGCTTCATAATCAACA
This sequence comes from Veillonella dispar, assembly GCF_900637515.1. NCBI lineage: Bacteria > Bacillati > Bacillota > Negativicutes > Veillonellales > Veillonellaceae > Veillonella > Veillonella dispar. The sequence continues at coordinate 1,703,952 of NZ_LR134375.1, forward strand.
TCGCCTACCGTCTTACCTTCTAGTTCATTAATGCCTACATCGATAACAACAGCACCTGGCTTAATCATATCTGCTGTAATCATATGAGCACGACCCGCTGCAGCAATGACGATATCGCCTCGTTTTACTTGCTCTGCCAAATCAGGAGTTCTAGAATGGCACATTGTAACAGTACCATGTGCACCAAGGGTCATAAGAGCTACTGGTTTGCCAATAACTTGGCTACGACCGATTACTACCACATGTTTCCCCTCTACAGGAATATCGTAGTGATTCAAAATTGCCATGCACGCCTTAGCAGTACAAGGGGCAAAACCACCTTTACCTGCAGTTACAAGGCCAATATTGTACGTAGTTAAACCATCGATATCTTTTTTAGGATCTAGCATATCAATAAGAGCCTCTGTATCAATGTGTTTAGGCATCGGCATTAACGGTAAAATTCCATGAACAACCGCATCATTATTTAATTCTTGCAATGCTGTAACTACTTCATCCTGTGTAGCCGTTTCAGGTAATTCCTTTAATACAAAGCCATAGCCAAAGTTCTTAGCTGTCTTTTCCATAAATGTAGCATACATATGAGCCCCATGGTCTTCACCAACGAGTAATACTGCCATAGTAATTACAGAGTCGCCTACTGCTGCAACTTTTTCTTGTAAAATCGCCTTGTGAGCATCTGCTACTGCTTTACCGCGTAATTCAATCATGTGTATCTCCATTCATTCAAACTATCTATAAAATAAGGTGCCTCCGGAGAGGCACCTAAGTCTCTTATTCTATTATATAACGAACTGTCTATAATTTCTAATTATGACCGAATTCGTTTTATCTACGGAAATGAACAGTAATTGCTGTACCAGCCTGAACAGTTGTACCGCTACTTTCATCTTGAGATGTAGCCGTACCAGTTCCATCCGGTTTAAAGGCAAGTCCCGCCTTATGTAACCAATCACGCACTTCACCATAGGTAAAACCAGTAAAGTTAGGCAATGTAACAGAACCATCACTTCCCGGTTTTGGTTCAGGTAATGTATTAGCAGCTTTAACAGCTACTGGTGTACTTTCTTTAACATACGGACTCATTTGGTAATACCGTACAAGTTGAGATACGATGTCCTTAAATACAGGGGCTGCAATTTGACCACCATAAATAGAACCCTTTTGTGGGTCATCAATAACGACAAGAACTACAAATTTTGGATCCTCTACAGGGCCAAAGCCAATAAAGGACGCAATGTATTGTCCGTCGAGATAACCGCCATGTTTGGTATCTAGTTTTTCCGCCGTACCAGTTTTACCGCCGAAGTGATAACCTTCTACCATCGCTTTTGTACCGCCACCTTCGGATACTTCTTTTTCTAGAATATCTACAATGGTTTTAGCGGTTTCCGCCGGAACTGGTTGTCCCACAACAGATGTTTCAGTCGTACTTGTAACATCGCCTTGAGAGTTACTATAAGACTTGATGATATGTGGTTTCATCATAGCCCCACCATTAGAAAGTGCACCAAAGGCGCGAACCATTTGTAATGGTGTAACCGCAATACCTTGACCGATGGACATAGTCGCAACGTCTAGCTTACTCATATCCTCTGGATTATACAAAATACCTGCTCCTTCACCAGGCAATTCAATACCTGTTTCAGAACCAAAGCCATAATCACGTACATATTTCGAGAGAATATCTGCGCCTGTTAATGTACCAATTTCAGCCATACCAGTATTAATAGAGTACTTCAAAATATCTAGCAAACGAACAGGACCATATCCCTCACCATTCCAGTTTCTAATGATATGTCCATTGGCAGCGAAGGCCCCTTTATCGTTATACACAGTGTCTAACTTCCATTTGCCTGCTGCAAGAGCTGCAGATGCAATGATAGGTTTGAATGTAGAGCCTGGTTCATATAAATTGGTAACCGCAATATTTTTGAAAGCCTCTTCACCACTTTGGTTGTAGTTATTAGGATCATAACTTGGACGATTGGCCATCGCTAATATTTCACCGTTCTTTGGATCCATAACGATAACGCTGGCATGCTTAGCTCCTGTATCAACCATCGCCTTATCAAGAGCGCGTTCTGCAATAAATTGAATTGTTGCATCGATGGTTAAGGTTACACTTTTACCCTTATCTGGTAAAAATTTAGATAGTACGGAACCAAAGATGGCATTCCCTTTATTATCAGTAGCTACAATTTCTTGTTGTACGCCCCCCTTTAATTCGTCATCAAGAACCATTTCTAGCCCATCAAGGCCTTTATCATCAGTACCGACAAAGCCTAATACTTGTGCCGCTAAGACACCATTTGGATAATAGCGCTTAGATTCTTCAACGAAATTAAGGCCTGCAATATTATTATCCTTAATAACTTGTTGTACCCCTTTTGATTTGTCTGCATCCATCATACGATTCAACCAGACAAAGGCGGTATCCTCTTGCAAAGCTTTCACAATATTCTCTTTTGACATCGTTACGTACGGTGAGATGAGATCCGCAATCTCTTGAGGAGACTGTTTAATCATCTTCGGATCCGCATATAAAGATTTTGTAACTACACTCATCGCCAAAGGCTTGCCATTACGGTCATAGATTGTACCGCGCGGCGATTGTAATTTTCTATCTACTTGAACTTGTAATAAGTTTTTCTTCTCTAGGTCAAAGGTATCAAAGACCTGTAACTGTGCTAAACGCCCGATAAGGACGAAGGCAACGGTCATGAGTATGGCAAGGCACCACGTAGTGCGACTCCAATCACTCATGCGTAATAACGCTTTATTTAATAACTTCATCATTTCTCCACTGGACGGCGTAACTTATGGTCTAATGCATCATATAATGCATCTGGTTCATTGGGAATCACCCCATTTTGAACCTGACCTAATAAATACTGCAATCCTTCCCCCACTTTTTTCCCTGCAAGCTTAATAACTCGTTCGTCATAATTTAAATCCTTTGTATGGATAGGCATCTCTAGGCTAAGATCTGCCATACATTCACCAAAGGCTAAGGTGCCATCCGTCGATGCATAAGGCTTCCCACAGCCTAATACATCGGCAGCACAAACCTTAGATAATTGTTCCCATGCAATTCGCATAATTTGACTATCTCGAAACTCACCGCTGCGAGCCTCTTTACGGATCCACTTCTTCTCATTAGCTTCCCCATTTTGTACAAAATAGTGAAAGCGCATATGATTTTTTACAATCCAAGCTACACGGCGCACAAAACTCTTAGGGTAACCTAAACGAGTAAGTAATGTTTCTGTCATTTCAGCCCCTAATGTATCATGACCACGATCTGTGAGGCGACCATTCACCACAGCACGCACCGTAGGCATCCCCTTTGCTACATCGTGTAACAGTGCACCCCAACGTAATGTTAAATCTGGTTCTGTATGAGATACAACGGCTAATGTATGATACCAACCATCAAATTCGTGAAAGTCTTTTTCTTGTGGTAAATTCACAAGATGGTATAGCTCTGGTAAAATAGGCACTTCACGAGCCACGCCATTTTCTACAACGCGACAAGAGCACTCGGCCAAGCGAGATTGTACTAATACATCAAGGCCCTTAGCCACAGCGGGCTCTAACATGAGTCGGTCCAGTTCACTACGGACTCTCTCAAGAGATAACCCAGGCACACGATAAAATGCCTTTGGCATAGCTTCTAATAAGTCTTCGGTAGGTAAGAAATCTAGCTTTGCCACAAAGCGGCATGCTCTAAATAATCGCAATGCGTCTTCTTCGAAGCGTTGCTGTGCATTGCCAATGGTTCGCAATGTCTTATGCTTGATATCTCGACGTCCCCCTACTAGGTCTATGACCTCACCAAAACGATTCATCGCCATGCCATTGACCGTAAAGTCGCGACGCAACACGTCTTCCTCCAAGGTATCGGCATAAGCGATTTCTTCTGGTCGATGACTATCCGCTCCATATCGTTCAGTGCGATACGTTGCAATTTCATATTGCTTTCCTTCTAGTGTAGCTACTACTACACCAAAAGATTTTCCTACTAAGTCTGTCGTTTGAATATCTTGACCGCGTAGGACTTCAATTACCGTATCAGGGCGTGCAGACGTCACAATATCAAAGTCATGAGGCTTTTGATGCATCAAAATATCACGCACTGCTCCGCCAATGATATAGGCTTCATAACCTGCTTCTTCTAATACAGTCAATATTCGATTGGCTTGTTCCATCATGCACACTCCTTTCTGAACTAGTCTAACCTTTATTTTACTACAAATGAAAGCATGAAAAAAGTGCAATCCTATAAGGATTGCACTCGTTCTGCAATAGCTGTACCCGTCGGTGTTACCGCAAGGCCGCCATCACTTGTTTCACGCAATGCTGCTGGCATAGCGCGACCGATATTATTCATTGCTTCAATAACTTCATCTGGTGGAATTTGACTTTCAATATTCATCAAAGCCAATTCAGATGCAGTAATGGCATGAACTGCATAGAAACCATTACGTTTAACGCACGGTACCTCTACAAGCCCTGCTACTGGATCACAGGCAAGGCCCAATAAGTTTTTCATGCACAATGCGATAGCATGTCCTACTTGACGAGGCGTACCACCCATCATTTCTACAATAGCACCGGCAGCCATACAAGCGGCCGTACCAATTTCTGCTTGGCAACCGCCAACGGCACCGGCCACACAAGCGCGATTCGCTACGACATTGCCAATGCCAGAGGCAGCCAAGAAGCCCTTTACCATAGTTGCTCTATCTAGCTTGTAATGGTCCGCTACTGCTTTCACCGCACCAGGCATAACACCACAAGATCCAGCCGTAGGGCACGCAACAATGCGGAACATCTTTGCATTTGCTTCATTAACAGCAATAGCATAGGTCATAGCTTTGTACGCAATATCACTCATAAATCTTGGTGTTTGTCCATTAAGCTGTGCTGCCTGGCCACCGGACATACCAGACGCTGTTTTTTCTGCATAGTCTATACCATCTTGAATAGAACCTTCAAAGATGTCTAAACGATGCTCTATTTCACGAATAACCGCTTCTTCACTGCGGTCATAATTTTCTAATTCATAACGCAGTACTACTTCACCAAAGGAAATGTTATTTTCCTCAGCTAAGCGAATAATATCTGCAATTGTATCGTATGCATAACTCATCATTCGCCCTCCTATAACGCTTCAAAGGTCATCACATCTTGAATGCCTGGACACTCGCGCATAAACTGAACGGTAATAGGATTTACTACTGTATCGGTAGTAATGACCATCACTGCATCCTTGTGCTTACCCTTACGGAATACACGCATGGTAGCAATATTAATATCGGACTCACTCAATGCTTGGCTCACAAGAGAAATGGCACCAGGTCTATCCTCATGAAATACGACAAGGGTAAACTCATCGCCAGTAATAGACATATCATTGCCATCTACTTCGGTAATCATAATTTGACCACCACCAAGAGAACGACCAATAACAGTCATATGACGATTATGTTCATCGTACATATCAAAACGAACTACATTAGGATGGCCTACATCGAGAGGAGACTCAATAAAGTTGTACTCCATCCCCTCTTTCTCAGCTAATTTATGAGCAACACGAATATTCGTATCATCCTCTTTGAACCCCAATAAACCGCCAATCAAAGCACGGTCTGTACCATGACCTTTATAGGTCTTCGCAAAAGATCCATATAAGGTTAAATCTACCTTTTTAGGTGTGGAACGGAAAATACACCGCGCCATCTTACCTAGCCGCGCAGCACCAGCTGTATGCGAACTAGACGGGCCAATCATAACAGGCCCTATAATATCAAAAATACTATTCATACACGCCTCTATATACACATCAACAATGTGAAAAAATCTTACTTTACCTATAGTATAACAATCGATATTGATTACTGTCTATATGCACATTAGGGGCATAAATGTACTTCTACAGAGGACTATACGTATACATCGACATCCCCACTCTACGTTACTATTTTGAAAAACACTATTTTATAAGTTTGTATATTGATGGAACTTATTTTCCACGAACCTTTCTGCTAATGGGCATAACCTATTGAGTGCAAACCGCATCCCTCTCCAAGTACTATTTTGGTGAAAGCTATTTAAGAATTAGTATATTGATGGGACGCCTTCTTATCTACAGTTATAAAAAGGAAAGACTATACTTATGCAGCGACATCAGGTCACGAGGAGCAAAGAAGTATAGTCTTTCCTTTTTAACTAAGTTGTAGATACAAACTGGGCCCCATCAATATACAGCCACTAAGATATAGCTTTCAAAAAAATAATAAAAAACGCACCTTAGGCGAACCTAAGGTGCGTTATTTATAACAACAGTCCTAAATCATAAAAGAGAGGGGAAGTAGGACTGTGGTTAATAGATTAATGGATCCGATTAGCCCAAGATAGCTTTCATGTCAGCTTCTGGAGTTGTAATTGGATGTAATTGGAATTTTTCTACCAAAATGTTCAATACATTGCTGGAGAAGAATTTAGGCAAGGAAGGTCCGATGTAGATGTTGCGGATACCCAATGCCAACAATGTTAACAAGATACATACTGCTTTTTGTTCGTACCAGGACAATACCAATGTTAATGGCAAGTCGTTTACGTCACATTCAAATGCACCAGCCAAAGCTACTGCTACTTGAATAGCGGAGTAAGCATCGTTACATTGACCCATATCAAGGATACGAGGGATACCGCCGATTTCACCGATGTTAAGGTCGTTGAAGCGGAATTTACCACAAGCCAATGTCAATACTACAGTATCATCTGGAGTTTGTTTTACGAATTCTGTGTAGTAGTTACGGCCTACTTTAGCACCGTCACAACCACCAACTAAGAAGAAGTGTTTGATTGCGCCAGCTTTTACAGCGTCGATTACTTTATCAGCAATACCCAATACTGTACCGTGACCAAAACCAGTAGTTACTTCGTGACCACCGTTGATACCAGTGAATTCTTGAGCTTCTTTGTAGCCGCCCAATTCGATTGCGCGTTCAATAACAGCGGAGAAGTCTTTAGTGCCATCAGCTTTTTCTTCTACGTGTGCACAGCCGTCGAAACCTACCATATCTGTAGTGAAGATATTAGCTCTGTAGTTTTCTTTTGGTGGCATAATGCAGTTTGTAGTGAACAAGAATGCGCCAGGAACGTCAACGAATTCTTTTTGTTGGTTTTGCCATGCAGTACCGAAGTTACCTTTCAATTGAGGATGTTTTTTCAATTCAGGGTAAGCGTGGCAAGGTAACATTTCACCATGAGTATAGATGTTTACACCTTTACCATCAGTTTGTTCCAACAATTGATTCAAGTCGTGAAGGTCATGACCAGTTACAACGATGAAAGGACCTGGTTCTACAGTCAAAGGTACTGTAGTTGGTACTGGAGTACCATATGTTTCAGTGTTAGCTTTATCAAGAATAGCCATGCATTTCAAGTTGATTTGACCGAATTCCATCAACAAGTTCAACCATTCTTCAGCACTGTGGTCTTTAGCGAATTCTACCATGCCTTTGATGAACCAAGCATCAACTTCAGGATCATGGAAACCAAGGCGTGCAGCATGCCATGCATAAGCAGCCATACCACGCATACCTAACAATAATGTGGAACGAAGGGATACGATATCTTCTTCACCTTTCCACAATTGTTCCCAATCGAAGTTTTGAGCTGCGCTATCGATTTTTGCATGATAAGCGTTTACTTCGTCGATGAATTCTTGAACGCGGTCTTCAGAGAAGTTTACGTTTGTTACACACATGAACAAACCACGCATTAAATAGTCAACGCCTTCTTTAGTTTGGCCTTTTACGTCTAAAGCGCGTGCTAAACCAACTAAAGCAGCAGTTAATTCGTCTTGTAAGTTAGCAACTGGTGCAGTTTTACCACATACACCTTGTACAGTACAGCCGCCTGGTGCTGCAGATTGTTCGCATTGATAACAGAACATACTCATTTAAAAATCCTCCTTTGCGAGACTTCCTCGCATTCAAGCTAGATAATATAAAACCTATACATTACACTGATGAATTATCAGGTGTCTGATTGATTACATTTGAAAGTATAACGTAAAGATGATACAATTTCTGTAGCTTGAGCAACAAATAAAAAACTTTTTCAAAATTTTTACCTGGCTCCCCTTTCGGAACAGGTAGGTCATTTGACCTTATACTATTATTATACAATAATCAATTTAATTTACTATAGACTTCGTCACATCGGAGGCGACCATGAAGCAAATACTTTCAAATGACATTATCAACCAATATCTACCTACCCTAATTAAATGCCCTTTATTTAATAAGTTGGGCGAACCTGAACTACGCAGCTATTTACATAATGCAAAGGTTATTGTACATAGCTATAAGAAAAATGATTTTATTGCCCTCTCTGGGGATCCTATGGAAGGCATTGGCGTTATTCTCGAAGGCAGTGCGTTACTGACACGGGAAAATGTTATGGGCCAACGCGTTATTATGGCTAACCTTGAACAATCTGATATTTTTGGTGAAGCATTGCTATTTAGTAAACAACCATTATGGCCTGCTACGATTAAAGCTACAAAGGTTAGTAAAATTATGTTCATTCCTCTTGAAACATTTATTGATACATTGCCTGATTGCCAACAATGCCAAACAAAAATTTTGTCCAACCTATTGGAGGACTTGTCTGAAAAAGCTATTCTCCTTACAAGAAAGGTTCATTATCTTACCTTGAAAGGTATGCGCGAGAAGATTTTCGCGTACTTAACAGACATTTATAAACGTCAGCAGTCTACAACAATCCATTTGCCACATAACCGTGAGCAAATGGCAGAAGTACTCAATGTATCTCGCACAGCACTTAGCCGTGAGCTCGGTCGACTTCGCGATGAAGGCATTATAGATATTACAGGTCGCACGGTAACGTTAAAAGATATTGAAGGAATTGAAGAATTTGGTTTTAATAGTTTCTAACATGTAATCGCCCTATCGTTTTTAAAATGTAATCAAATCGTCGTTTCTAATAAATAATACAATTATTCGTTCTAACATATAATCAAACGAAAAAGGTCTCCCTAGATCATCTAGGGAGACCTTTTATAGTTTAATTATTTTCTTTGGTTATTAGAACCAATGAGATAAATCGAATTCTTCACCAATAGTTGCTTTCACATGAGCACGGCCTAAGTAAAGGCCAAGCAATGTTAAGCTGATTTTAGACATCGGCGTATGATCAAATACATCCGCTAAATCTAGTAGAACTGGAGAAATATCATCCATAATATCACGTGCTTCTTGACCTCTGAAAGCAGTCGGTTTACTCTTCATAAGCGCAATGAGATCACGTTGAACCATAGAATCAGAAATACGAGTTTGTCTAAAGAAACGAGGTGCTAAAGACTCGTCAACTAACGCCAATTTATAAAGATTGGAATTCAAGCTACGCACCACATAACGTGGATCAACGCCATGACCATCAGTAGCACGGAAGAGTTCCTCCTTGGAGAAGCCACGATAGTTGAACACAAATGGATAGGAATTGGATAACACTTGAGCTAATGTAATTGGTTCGCGTTCCTCTTGCGTACAGCGTAAATAGTCTAGCTGGCGGTAGAAAGAATTGTTTTGAGGCAAATCAGAAATGAATGGCTCAATATATTTTTCTACATAATGTTGGAAGTGAATCAATCCATAGTTATTAGAGTTTCTAGAGTATTGTAATAATAGGGTCAATGCCATGACTTGGAAATGACCTAGCGTTAAATGTGGCAATACGCGTAATGCATCAAAGGCTACAAGGTACGGCGTACTAGACTTAGGCGATTGTACTACATCTAGGAATGCGCCTAGCGCAGCGGATTTCATCCACTCTGTATTCGTAGCAGCATAAGCCTTTTGCATGCTCATTAGTGCTTCTTGAATTACAATATTATCAAGAAGTGCGTTGACTTCAGCTAACTTTGTAATATTAAGAGCAGCTAACGCATCTCTTGTAATGGATTCCACATAATGTTGTGTATCGCCATGTAATACACCAAAAGCATGAACAAATGGTGCAATCGCTAACTCAACACATTTATCTTCATGTGCTGCTTTAGCCCATTGCCCTGTAGGTACCTCTTCTTCAACCATACTAGCTGCCGCCAATTGAGCTTCTATTTCAGAAGCGTCAAACAAGCGTGTTTCATCCAATACAGATGGACCTTCTACTGTTTGTACCTCGTCGGCACCACCAATCATTTGCGTAACATCTAAATTCTCAGCTTCATCAGCTTCTAAGGCTTCTACAGACTCGCCCATAGCAATCGTATCCTCTACGGAATTAGCTCGATTGCGCAGTTCATCTGTTACGGCATCGAGAACAATAGTCTTATCCATCAATGGAGTAGCATTATGCTCAACATTTTGAAGTCTATTATCTGAAACAGCGGGCATTACAATGGTTTCATCCATACTAGGTGCTATTGGACTAGATACTGGCACCTCTTGGGAAACAGATTCTTGTTGAGTCGATTCGCCAGAAACAGTTGAATCTTGAACAGTTTCCTGTTCTTCCAAGATTGGTTTACCAGACTCTGTCTGAGTTGACTCTGCTTGATGACCTAATGCTAATGAATATCCTGTAGAGGAATTTTCAACATGTAATTGATTCCCATCTCGTCGATTATAGGATGTATCTTCATGATCCACCATAGATTCAGAAGCTTCGGAATCCTTATTGTCATCCATAATGGAGGCTGTATATACATTGGTTCCACCTTCATGTGTAACCGTTACATCCCCAACCTTGGATTCATTAAGCGATTTTTCTTTATGATGTTCATCATTAGGCTTAGTAACAGATCTATCACGATGCTCATGTTTCGCTTGGCTTTCACCATCATTACGATTAAAAACAGCGTAACAAATAGCAAAAAATCCGAGCGCCACAACGGCTAATACAAAATACGGTATTACGTTTGACATACTAACCCCCTACATCAACGCTTCATTATATGCAGCACGTTCACCACCAATGCTCTTAGGTCGAACACGACAAGCTGTTACATGGGCCCCACCAATTTCTTTAATGCTGAGGCGCACTGGTACGGTAACATGTTTCATATGCATGCCTATAAAAGTATCCCCAATATCGATACCAGCATCAGCTTTAATAAATTCAACCATTACTGGATCTTCAAAACGTTCATAAGCAGTAACTGCCATAGCTCCACCTGCATGACGTTGAGGCACTACATTAACCTCTTCCTCCCATGTTACCGCGCTACGTTCCATAACAAGCGCACGGTTAATATGTTCACAGCATTGAACCGCCAAATTAAGACCTTTAGCTTTAACAGCTTTATATATTTCATCAAATAAGACCTGAGCCACATCAATGTGGGAATCAGTACCTATTTTCTTACCCATAACTTCGCTAGTGGAACAGCCCACAACGAACAATTGACCTTCTCGAACCTTTGCCAAATCGAGTAATTCAGCCATCGCTGTGCGCACTGACTGACGAATAGTTTCTACAGAAGTCATGATATCGCCTCACTCACTTTGAATGTATAAATCTATATGTATATTATCACAAAATGGACAGAATCGGTAGACTTTACTCTACGCAATACAAGTGAACATTACATAAGACTATAGTAATTATAAAAGTAGTTTTATTTATTACTATCATACTAATAAACAATGTAATAATCATTAAATATATACATTTACAGTGATACATATAGATTTTCTACAAATAAAAAGAGGCTTGCAAATGCAAGCCTCTTTTAATCACTCAACGGTGATATTAGATTTTTCTGTAAGGTTTTTGACCTTGTTCGTAGAAGTTGTTACCTTCAGTATCGCCAACTACGATGCAAGGGAAATCTTCAACTGTCAATTCAGCCAAAGCTTCTGGACCAAGTTCACCATAAGCAAGTACTTCGTATTTTTTGATGGATTTTGCAATCAATGCTGCAGCGCCACCAACTGCTGCGAAGTATGTGCAACCATTTTTCTTCATGGATTCAACTACTGCTGGTTTACGGGAACCTTTACCGATCATGCCTTTGATGCCTTGATCAAGCATTGTTGGTGTGTAAGCGTCCATACGACCAGAAGTTGTAGGACCAGCGGAACCAATTGGGTCACCAGGTTTTGCAGGTGTTGGGCCAAGGTAGTAAACGAATTTGTTAGTCCAATCGATTGGTAATTTTTCACCGCGTGCTAAAGCTTCAGTCATAACTTTATGAGCAGCGTCACGAGCGGAGTAAATTTTGCCAGTGATAAGTACGCTATCACCAACTTTTAATTTACGGGAAAACTCTTCATTATATTCTTCAGTATTAATGCGAATTGTTTCAGCCATTGTAATTACCTCCTACCGATTAAAGTACTACGTGTTTATGACGAGCAGCATGACACATAATAGTAACAGCAACAGGAAGGCCGGCGATATGAGTTGCACCCCATTCGATGTTTACACCGATACAAGTTGTTGTGCCGCCCAATTGTGGACCGATACCAGTTTTGTTAACCATTTCCAAAATTTCTTCTTCCAATTTTGCATACTCAGGATCTTTATGAGGAGTGCTAATATCGCGAAGCAAAGCTTTTTTGGACATAACAGCTGCTTGGTCCATAGTACCACCAATACCTACGCCAAGTACGATTGGAGGGCATGGGTTAGGGCCAGCATGTTTTACGATTTCAAGAACTGCATTTTTAACGCCTTCAACGCCATCTGCAGGTACCAACATAGCTACGTCAGATTTGTTTTCGGAACCGAAACCTTTAAGTTCTACGTTGATTTCTACTTTATCGCCAGGAACGATATCGATGTAAATGATTGCAGGTGTATTGTTTTGAGTGTTTTTACGGTTGAACAATGGTTCTGCTACAACGGATTTACGAAGGTAACCTTCTACATAGCCTTGAGCAACACCTTCATTGATAGCTTCTTTAAGATCGCCACCAACAAAATGTACGTCTTGACCTACTTCTAAGAATACCAATGTCATACCAGTATCTTGGCAGTATGGACGATCTTCAGCATCAGCAATTTCTGCATTTTTGATGATTTGATCGAGAACGATGCAACCAACTGGAGACTCTTCTGTTTCACGGCCTTTTTTCAAGCCTTCATAGATGTCTTTTGGCAAGTGGTAAGCTGCGTCCATACACATTTGACGGACTGTTTTTGTGATTTCAGATACTTGAATCTCGCGCAAGATAATCCCTCCTCAGGAACATAGTTGAATATTAATTCTAATTACCGTGAGATAACTTTTTACTCTCGAGTATATGAAATATATGTATCTCATACACATCGAGATTAACTCTATGCATCAATCGTAACACACAATATACAGGCTTTCAACGGCTCAACTATACAGTTTTCTCAATGCTTTTTCATATTTTGAGAACAATTTTCATGAATATTGCTGTATATATTTCGGCATGTCAACATCACTTTTTTACCCTTTTTCGTCCCCAAAAAATCACTTCGACGATGTGATAAAAGTCATAGTTAATCATAGGTTGAAAGTATTTTTATACTCTTTATCACAATCGACTTTTAGAGGTAAGAATTAGGTTAAAAGCACCTTATAAATGCAGAGTATATCTAAGATGATGAATACGCTTTTAAGCTACTTGATATTACTTTTCAAATAAAAGGTTTAAACTTTTTTACAATGCATATGTATACCGATTATATTCAATATACTTATATTGCTAACTCTTAAGAAAATATACATTATGAATCCCTTATAAATATAGGCATTATCTATGTTTATTCATCTCTATAGATTATATAAATTTTAATGACTTGCTTATCACTATTTTTGATAAGTTATTTTTTGTATAAAGTTATGTGTTTTAGTCATAATTAACGCCTTTTGATTTATAGTAATTTTAAAAAAAACGCTTGCTTTTATAATTAATCTAACATATAATAACAATCGTACCATTCCTCGATAGCTCAGTTGGTAGAGCAATCGGCTGTTAACCGATCGGTCGTAGGTTCGAGTCCTACTCGAGGAGCCATTCTGGCCCGTTGGTCAAGCGGTTAAGACACCGCCCTTTCACGGCGGTATCCCGGGTTCGATTCCCGGACGGGTCACCACATGGACGATTAGCTCAGCTGGGAGAGCGCCTGCCTTACAAGCAGGATGTCGGCAGTTCGATCCTGTCATCGTCCACCAGACCAAGAAGCAAGCATAAAGCTTGCTTCTTTTTTTTGTATATGTGATATAATAGTACCAGTTGTTTTGTTTGTAAAAATTTAAAGAGTTTTATTAAGAGGAGGAACTATGTTTCGTAAATTCGGACGCTATAAACGTTCGCTACTTACAGTACTAGGTGTACTATTGGCATCTACACTTGCTACAGCAAGTGCGGCCACAATTAATATGAGTCAATTAACATCCAATAGGGCTCAACCGGTTGTTATTAATTCTGTGCAATCCAATGTAGATACAACTACACCTACATTACAATCCGATAATAATGGTCAACCTATTTTGAAGGTTGCCAACACACCTGTTTCTACTCCAGTTGTAGGAACCCCTGAAAAAGCGACGATCAATACATCTAATTCTAATTATGATGGTCACTTAGAAAACTTCCCTAGTCGCAAGGTAACAATCGTAGTACCTGCCAAGTTGCGCAATGAAAATACAGCACAATTTGGTCGTTACATGACAGACCGCCTATCTAACACACTTAAATATCCGTACTACGACACAGCAATCGTAAGTACTAATACGCCAACAGCAGAAATTAGAGCTGTTGACCTTGCACAAATTGCATCTGCACAAAACTCTGAAATTGTTATCATGCCTGTACCATTGCAAGACGTTTACGTACAAATCAATGGTGTAAATAGCCCATACGCATATAACAATGATGATCGCGAAATGTACATTGCAGCAAAGGTAAATGCATTGTTATATTACTACGATGTGAATGACCAAGTTATTCACACTGTACGCAGTGGATTCAATCAAACAGATGATTCCTTGACAATGCCAACACATAAGGCTGTATGGAATAAAGTTATGACCGTATTACTTGATAAATTACCGTATAAACGTATTCCAACAGACCATGACCGCTATCAAGCACCTGGCATCAACTCTGAATCTCCTGTTGTACTTGACTTCCAAGTAGAACAACCTAGAAATACTGCTTACTCCTTAAAAGGTGTTAGCGTATTATAAGAGACAATAAAAAGACCGTTAAGCAATTGCTTAACGGTCTTTTTGTATTCACCTATTAATGATACATAACTTAGTGAATCAAGCCGATTAATCTAAGTTGATGCTCTGTAAAACCAGCATTTCTTAAAAGTGCAGTAAATGAACTACGGAAGGAATCAGATAAATCGCTTACGTAATAAATTGAATCATCATCTTTTGCACTTGCCGTACTTGTATTAGTAGTCGCAGCATATTTAGCATTATTAGCTTCATTTTGTTTAACCATGTTAGCTCTAAAAGCATCATTTGTAGGAGTTTCTACTGGTGGGCGAACCGAGTCAGTATATTTATAACCATAAGATGCGTCTACATGTGTTCCTAGTGTAGATGCACCAAAACAGCATGCTAATACAGCAAAAGCAATGAAAGATTTTTTAGATACGTTCATTAGAAAACCTCCAAATTAACACAATAAGTCATTAAATTTAAATGACAAATTTTAGTATAAGCAGATGACCTTAATGTTAGATGAGTGTTTCCTATAAACAAAATGAAATTCTATAGAAAAAGGCTAGCCCTATGGCTAGCCTTTCATTTTATAGTTGTTTAGTTACATGCAAGCGCAATAATGCACGTTGCAATGCTGCTTCTGCGCGTTCTACATCAATATCTGGTGTAGGATTGGATAACCTACCTTCTGCACGTTCTTTAGCTCGACGAGCACGTTCCACATCAATAGATGATGGATCTTGGCAGTCTGGAGTTACAATACTCACCTTATTATGTTCAATTTCACAGAAACCACCAAATACTGCAAGTTCACGAGATGTTCCATCTGGTTGATCTATGCGTAACGGTGCTAAATCTAATGCAATAATCATAGGTGCATGATTTGGCAAGATACCAAATTGACCATCAATGGCTTTACCTACAAAGAATGTAGACTTACCTTCAAAGACAATCGCATCAGGTGTAATGATCTGTAGGGACATAGGTTCCGCCATGGATTATTCCCCCTTCTCTTGCATTTCCTTTGCTTTTTGAACGGCTTCATCAATGGTACCAACCATGTAGAATGCACCTTCTGGCAAATCGTCATGTTTACCATCAAGGATTTCTCTAAAGCCTCTCAATGTTTCGGACAATGGTACATATTTACCAGGAGAACCAGTAAATACTTCTGCTACGAAGAATGGTTGACTCAAGAAACGTTGAATCTTACGAGCACGAGATACAGTCAATTTATCTTCGTCAGACAATTCTTCCATACCAAGAATTGCGATAATATCTTGAAGATCACGATATTTTTGCAATACTTCTTGTACGCCACGAGCTACTGTATAGTGTTCTTCACCAAGTACATGTGGGTCCAAAATACGGCTTGTAGAATCGAGTGGATCTACAGCTGGATAAATACCAAGTTCTGCAATGGAACGAGACAATACTGTTGTTGCATCCAAGTGAGCAAATGTCGCAGCTGGAGCAGGGTCAGTCAAGTCATCGGCTGGTACGTATACAGCTTGTACGGAGGTAATAGAACCTTCTTTGGTAGATGTAATACGTTCTTGTAAGGCACCTACGTCATTAGCCAATGTAGGTTGGTAACCTACGGCAGATGGCATACGACCTAAGAGGGCAGATACTTCAGAGCCCGCTTGAATAAAGCGGAAGATGTTATCGATAAACAAGAGTACGTCTTGTTTCTTCACATCACGGAAATACTCAGCCATTGTAAGGCCTGTAAGACCTACGCGCATACGAGCCCCAGGTGGCTCATTCATTTGGCCATATACAAGAGCTGTTTTGTTGATAACGCCGGACTCTTTCATTTCGTTCCACAAGTCGTTACCTTCACGAGTACGTTCGCCTACGCCGGAGAATACGGAGTAACCACCATGCTCTGTGGCAACATTGTGAATCAATTCCATAATCAATACGGTTTTACCTACACCAGCACCACCGAAGAGGCCGATTTTACCACCTTTTACATATGGTGCAATAAGGTCAACGACCTTAATACCTGTTTCCAAGATTTGAGTATCTGGAGAAAGGTCATCAAATTTAGGTGCTGGACGGTGAATAGGCCATTTTTCATCGGCTACAACTGGAGCTGGATCATGGTCTACAGTTTCACCCAATACGTTAAAGATACGACCCAACACGCCTTCGCCTACAGGAACGGCAATTGCAGCACCAGTATCTTCAGCATCCATATTACGGGTCATACCGTCAGTAGAGCTCATCGCAACACAACGTACAGTATCGTCACCTAAGTGTTGCATAACCTCTACTACAATTTTTTGTCTATCATGTGCCTTATGATCATGGTAGATGTTGATGGCGTTGTAGATGCTTGGCAAATGACCAGCATCGAAGCGCACGTCTACAACTGGACCAATGACCTGCACAACTTTACCAATATTATTACTCATCGACAGATGTCTCCTTATTTATTGCAAGGCATTAGCGCCACCAACGATTTCAGAAATTTCGTTTGTAATGCTAGATTGACGTAACTTGTTATATTCAAGTCCTAAGGAATCAATGAGTTCCCCTGCATTATCTGTAGCAGATGTCATGGCTGTCATACGAGCACCCAATTCACTTGCTGCAGATTGCAACAATCCATTATAAACAGTAATCTCTAAATATTTTGGTAGCAACGCCTCCAAGACAGATACAGCAGATGGCATGAAATCATACTCTTCGCCCTTTACCTCATCTTGTGGTTGCTCTATTGGCAACAAGCGCTCAGCCTGTGCAATTTGCGTCATAGAATTTACAAAACGTGTATAGATCATGATGACTTCGTCAACTTCATGACGTTCGTATAGTGAAAGCGCTTCATGCATAATAGCACGGGCATGTTCATAAGAAGGTTTATCAGAGAAGCCCGCATAGGACTTATCGATATGAATTCCTCTAGATTTCATACTGTCTCTAGGCTTTTTACCTGCCGTGATAACACGGTATGTATCGGAAGATTTACCATGCAATTGTTCCATAGTAAACTTCAATACATTAGACGAGAATGCCCCTGCAAGGCCCTTATCAGCACCTACTACGATATAGCATGTGCGTTTTATAGGGCGTACCTCTAACAAAGGACTGCTAAAGCCTTCTAAATCACTATTAGACATATGACGCAAGATTTGCCCAATCTTCTCTGCGTAAGGACGTGTAGATTCCGCTTTTGTTTGTGCCCTACGAAGACGAGCTGAAGCAACCATCTTCATCGCTTTTGTAATTTGTTGCGTATTGGTAACACTTTTTATGCGTTTTCGCAAATCTTGTGCACTAGCCATACATTACGCCTCCTTATGAGACACTAATGTATGCGTAGAACCAAATGCTTCTACACATTCTGGGATTGCTTGCTTCAATAGATTTTCAGTATCTTCATCAATTTTCTTAGACGTTTCAATATTCGTGATAATTTCAGGATAGTTAGCTTTCACAAAACGTAAAAGTTCAGATTCAAATGATAATACATCAGCTACTTGAATATTAGCTAAGTATCCTTTTGTACCAGCGTAAAGATTGATAACCATTTCTGCTACGCTCATAGGTTCATATTGACCTTGTTTTAACATTTCAGTCAAACGTTCACCGCGGTCTAATTGTGCTTTAGTAGCCGCATCAAGATCAGAACCGAACTGTGCGAAGGCTGCCAATTCACGATATTGTGCAAGGTCCAAACGCAATTGGCCTGCTACTTGTTTCATCGCTTTAGTTTGTGCACTACCACCTACACGGGATACGGACAAACCTACGTCAACAGCTGGACGGATACCAGAGTAGAACATATCTGTCCCCAAGAAAATTTGACCATCAGTGATGGAGATTACGTTTGTTGGGATGTATGCAGATACGTCACCCGCTTGTGTTTCAATGATTGGCAACGCTGTAATAGAACCACCGCCAAGTTCTGGTGAAAGTTTAGCAGCACGTTCTAATAGGCGGCTGTGTAAGTAGAATACGTCGCCTGGATACGCTTCACGCCCTGGTGGACGGCGTAATAATAGAGACATAGCACGGTAAGCAGCTGCTTGCTTAGTTAAGTCATCATATACGCAAAGTACATGTTTGCCTTTGTACATGAAGTATTCACCCATAGCAACCCCTGCATACGGAGCAATGTATTGTAATGGAGCACCTGTAGAAGCACTAGCAGAAACGACGATTGTATAATCCAACGCACCTGTTTCTTCTAATTTTTGTACTACACGAGCTACGGTAGATTCTTTTTGACCAATCGCTACATAGATACAAATAACATCTTTACCTTTTTGGTTGATGATTGTATCAAGAGCGATTGCAGTTTTACCAGTACCACGGTCACCAATGATGAGCTCACGTTGGCCACGGCCAATTGGTACCATTGCATCAATGGCTTTCAAACCAGTTTGCAAAGGTTCATTTACGGATTGACGATCCGCAATACCAGGAGCTGGATGTTCTACAGGACGACGTTCTGTCGCTTGAATAGCACCCTTACCATCGATAGGCTGACCCAACGGATTTACTACACGACCAATAAGTGCATCACCTACTGGTACGTCCATAATTTTGCCAGTACGGCGTACTTGGTCACCTTCTTTAATCAAGAAGTCATCACCCAATAGTACGGCACCAACATTATCTAATTCTAAGTTCAAAACCAAGCCATATACGCCGTGTGGTAACTCTAACAACTCACCGGCCATGGCTCTTTCAAGACCATAAATATGGGCGATGCCATCCCCTACGTCGAGAACAGTACCCACGTCATCGACATTGAGGTCAACATCATAGTCCTGAATCTGCTGTTTAATTATAGCAGTGATTTCTTCAGGCTTCATTTTCATATATACCCATTCACCCCTATCTAATAGAGTTCGTTCTTAATAAAGATTTTTCTAATTCTTGCAAGCGACGAGATACAGAGCCATCAATGCGTTTATCCCCTACTTGAATGATAATACCACCCATAATGGAAGGATCTTGACGCACGGATAGAATAACATCTTTGCCCGTTACCTCTCGTAATTTAGCTTGTACAGATGCTTCTATATCAGCTGTGATTGGTTCTGCTACAGTGACAGTAGCTTCTAGAATACCACGAGCTTCGCGTGATTTCTTAATAAATGCCGCAATAGTCTGCTTTATATAGCGATCACGACCACGTTTAATCATCACATAAATAAAATGCAAAGCAACCTTATCGAGACTAGATTCAAAAATTTTACCAATCAGCTTAATCTTTGCATCTTCTGTAACAGTTGGATTTTCAAGGAATGAGCTTAATTCAGGTTGCTCATCCATTACAAATGCTACATAGCCTAATTGCTCCTCCATGAGATCCAACTTATTTTGTTCTTGAGCTAATTCAAACATAGCTGAACTGTATTTATCTGCTACAATTTCTATGCTCATCGTATCACAACCCTATCGTTTTACTATCAAGTTGACGAATAGCGTCTTCGATCAATTTCGTATTAGTTTCGCTGTTCATATCTTTAGCAACAATTTTACCAGCCATAGCTACAGATAAGGAAACAACTTCATTGCGCAAGCTGTTCATAGCACGATCACGTTCAATGGCAATATCTTGACGAGCACGATTTTTTTCTTGTTCAATTTGCTCGCGAGCTGTTGCTAATTGTTCACGTGTTGTATTTTCTGCTTCTTGAATTGCTTTTTCAACAATTTTTTGTGCCTCTACACGAGCATTAGAAATTTGAGCTGCATAATCAGCTTTAAATTCCTCTGCTTCTGCACGAGCTTTTTCTGCAGCTTCTAAGTCTTTAGCAATTCGTTCTTTACGTTCTGTCATCATAGCCAATAATGGTTTATATGCAAAACGAGCCAATAGCCAAACTAATATAAAAAAGTTCAACATTTGAGCAAGAATCGTTCCAAGGCTTAAGTCAACCAAGGTTATTCCTCCTCGTTATTATCTGAATAACAAAATAAATGCTACTACTACACCGATGATAGGCATCGCTTCGATCAAACCAATCGCTACGAACATTGTAGACATCAATTGACCACGTAATTCTGGTTGGCGTGTAATACCTTCGATTACTTTGCTAGATACAAGACCATCACCGATACCTGCACCAATGGCACCACAACCTACTGCGATTGCTGCTGCTAATGCGAATAAACCTTGAGCTTCCATAATATATCCTCCATATAAAATAATTAATGTTCCTCACTAAGAGCCATCCCCAAGTAGGAGGCAGTAAGAACTGTGAAAATAAAGGCTTGAATAATACCGATAAATAAACTAAAAGCAATCCAAACCCATGGTACAGGTACAAACCAAGGCAAGTTATACAATACTTCTAACAAAATTTCACCAGCTACGATATTGCCGAATAGACGGAAAGCAAGTGTAACTGGTTTTGCAATTTCCTCAAAAATATTAAGGATTAGCAAAGCCTTATAAGGTTGTACAAAATGATTGAAATAGGATAAGCCTTTAACTTTAATCCCCATAACCCATACCACTAATGTGCTACATAGAGCTAATGCAATTGTAGTATTAATATCGGATGTTGGTGATGTTAAAGCCTTAAACGTTGGCATTAAACCCAGTTCGTTCCCTACAAAAATAAATAAGAAAAACGTAAATAACAAGGAACTTACCATCGGCCAATGACGACCCAAGTTCGGAGCTAGCTGCCCCTCTAAGCCTTCTAATATAGCTTCCACTATATTTTGCAAGCCTACAGGCACCAATTTACGTCCTCGGGTGGCCAATACTGTTACCAGTATTACAATAGCCATAGTAACCCATGTAGCAATCAAGGTATCAATATTAAATGTTAACCCCAACCACTGCACGACCTCATGGTGTCCCGCATGTAATTCCACGTTCTCAACCCCTTCCATAGTCATAATAAAAACCTTATATATTTACAATTAATATAAATATATTATATATGTATCATCATACATCGTTATAGATATATAATCAACACTTACAAGGTAAACAATTCCAATTACTCATAATCACATTGTGTATAACGCATTATCGGTATACACCTATCATTCTTACTGCTACTTACGGGGTCAGAAATGCCGACTAAGCCACCAATACACCACATATAATGCCGGTTGTATGAGTGCAATACCTATAAACATGCTAACAGCTTCAACGCCAGGTATTTTTAATCCTAAGACGACCAAAGAGCCTACTAACATAAGACGCCATATCATCTGCCTGCGAGCTTTACGTACGGCTTTATAAGGGTCTCCTGACACAATAGATTGTCCATGCAAAGCCAAGCTAAGCAAGTAGAGTACCATTATAAAAATGCCCCAAAGCCATCCCCATAGATACACTTCTAAGCCACATAAAACTTGTATTATACCGCCTAAAAAGGCAATAAAAAAACAAGTTAGTAGCACACGCACTATGAATTTAATATATTGATTCATATATACCTCACTACTTAACTTGTTTATATAACATATAAAAGCCTGTTATAGCTCCAATAAGACCAAATATAACCATACATAATGGTTCAGTTCTAAACCAACCATCTAGTATATATCCAATCCCAATAAAGCCACCTATACAGAAAACGAGTGTGAGCCCCGCCGATGTTGCCATGACGAGGGCTTTCACAAGGTCCTTATCCATATTATTTACCAAAACGTTCAGGACGATTAGGATCGCCTAAAAATTCATGGCGCAACGCTTGGATGATGCGTTCAGATGCTTTGCCGTCACCATATGGGTTAACGGAATTAGACATCAATTTATAAGCCTCTGCATTGCTCAACAATTCATGAGCTGCTGCATGTACAGCGTCTTTGTCAGTACCTACAAGGCGCACAGTACCAGCTTCAACAGCTTCTGGGCGTTCTGTAGTATCACGCAATACGAGAACTGGTTTACCAAGAGCTGGTGCTTCCTCTTGAATCCCACCAGAATCAGTAAGAATCAAATAGGATTTAGCCATCAAATTAGCAAATGGTTCGTAATCAAGCGGGTCAATTAATGTAACACGTTCTACAGAACCGAGTTCTTCTTGTACAACTTGGCGAACTTTAGGATTCTTATGTACAGGGAATACCACTTGAATATCTTTAAATTCATCAAGCAAATCGCGAATAGCTTGGTATACATGGCGCATAGGCTCACCCAAGTTTTCACGGCGATGTGTAGTAACAAGCACTGTACGTTTTTCAGGATCTAATGCATTGATAGCAGCATCATCAAACACATAATTT
Organism: Veillonella dispar; assembly: GCF_900637515.1. Lineage (NCBI taxonomy): Bacteria > Bacillati > Bacillota > Negativicutes > Veillonellales > Veillonellaceae > Veillonella > Veillonella dispar. Next base: position 1,727,365 of record NZ_LR134375.1, read on the forward strand.
TCTTGTACTGTTGTATCAAGGGCATCAATAACCATATTGCCTGTTACATACAAATGGTCTGTATTTATATTTTCTTTTTTAAGATTACTTTCAGAACTAGCTGTTGGTGCAAAATGATATGTCGCAATAGAACCAGTCAACTTGCGGTTCATCTCTTCTGGGAATGGAGAGTAAATATCACCAGTGCGAAGGCCTGCTTCTACATGGCCTACAGGAATTTCTTGATAGAAGGACGCCAAAGCACCTGCAAAGGTAGTTGTAGTATCACCATGTACAAGAACCACATCAGGTTTAGCTTCTTCTAATACATCTTTAAGGCCCATCAATGCACGGTTTGTTACATCGTACAATGTTTGACCTTGGCTCATAATATTCAAGTCGTAATCAGGGGTAATATTAAACAAGTTTAGTACTTGATCGAGCATATCGCGATGTTGTGCCGTAACGGTTACAATCGGTTCCATATCCGGTGCTGCTTCTAATGCTTTTACAAGAGGAGCCATCTTGATAGCCTCAGGTCTTGTACCAAAGATTGTCATAACTTTTAACATAGTTGCCTCCAACATAGTAGGATAGAAAAAATGGGGCGCCAAGCGCCCCACATGGTTATTTCTTATGGGAATCCTCGGATTCCTCTAAAGCTTTTGCCAATTCTTCACGATCAAAGGAAATAGTTTCATCTGAATCGCTGCGTTCAATTGTAGGACGTGGTAGTGGATGACCTGCCGCATCACTGTGAGTAATAACACCAAGGCGACGAGCCACATAAATACTACCTAAGAAGATAACGAGTACTAATGCGATACCAATCCAAGCATTGACCTCTGCTACGATGACGGATACGCCACCAAAGAGAGCCGTTACAGCATACATCATTAGCACCGCTTGCTTTTGAGATAAGCCTTGTGCTAACAAACGATGATGCACATGGCCTTTATCAGGCTTGAAAATCGGACGACCGCTGATTTTACGGCGTACGATAGCAAATAATGTATCGAGAATTGGTAAGCCTAGCACGATTGCTGGTACTACTAATGCAATAGTAGCCGCCGTTTTAACGGCTCCCATTACAGAAATAGCGGCTAATGTATAACCAAGGAGCATAGAGCCCGTATCACCCATGAAGATTTTCGCTGGGTTAAAGTTATACCGCAAGAACCCTACTGTTGCACCTGCTAGTGCCAATGAAATACAGGCAAGGTCAGTTTGACCAAGTTGTAATGTCATAGCACAAACAGCAATACAAGCAATAAAGGAAATACCTGCTGCCAAGCCATCAAGTCCATCGATAAGGTTTACGATATTCGTAAAGCCTACAATCCAGAAAATAGTCAATGGAGCAGCCCAATATTTAAGATATACTACACCACCCCAAGGAAGGTTGATAAAGTCTACGCGAATATCGTAAGCTACCAAAATAGCTGCTGCTATAATTTGGCCCATCAACTTAGTCTTTGGCTCAATTTGTTTAATATCGTCCCAAATGCCAACAAGCACAAGGATAACGGTACCAAGTACAAAGCCAAATAGTTTATGGTCATGTGGGATAGATCCATTAAAGAGGACCGACCCGACATAACCGAGAAAGATTGCTAACCCACCAAGTCGTGGAATAGCACCATGATGTACCTTGCGGGCATCAGGTTTATCTATTGCCCCAACAGCAACGGCAAAGCGTTTCACCAAAGGGGTAAGTGCAAAGGTTATGATGAGCGCCAGAGCAAAGGCCCATACATAATCGAGCACATAATCACTCATAAGACACCTCCAACAACTGGGTTAAAACAATATTAGTTCGTTAAGCTACGAATAGGTGCAGGAATACGGCCACCACGTGCGATGAACTCAGCTGCACTATATGGACTCACTTCAATAATTGGAGCATAGCCTAACAAGCCACCAAACTCAACAACCTCGCCTACTGTTTTACCAGGTACAGGAATTACACGAACCGCAGTTGTCTTATTATTAATCATACCAATAGCAGATTCATCAGCAATGATTGCAGAAATTGTATCTGCTGTTGTGTCACCAGGAATAGCAATCATGTCAAGGCCCACAGAACATACGCATGTCATAGCCTCTAATTTATCGAGGGATAAACTGCCACAAGATACAGCATCAATCATACCCGCATCTTCAGATACTGGAATAAATGCACCACTGAGACCGCCTACGTGAGAAGATGCCATAAGGCCACCTTTTTTCACTGCATCATTAAGCAATGCAAGTGCTGCTGTAGTACCGTGACAACCACAAGAGGATAAGCCCATTTCTTCAAGAACGTGAGCTACCGAGTCACCTACAGCTGGTGTTGGTGCCAAGGACAAGTCAATGATACCGAATGGTTTGCCAAGACGGCGAGATGCCTCTTGTGCTACCAATTGGCCTACACGAGTAATTTTGAAAGCAGTGCGTTTAATTGTTTCTGCTACAACATCAAAGGATTGACCACGTACAGATTCTAGTGCGTGTTTTACAACGCCTGGACCAGATACGCCTACAGAAATGGCACTATCACCTTCAGTTACACCAAAGAAGGCACCCGCCATGAACGGATTATCCTCTACAGGGTTACAGAAAATAACGAGCTTAGCACAACCAAGCGCATCATTATCCTTTGTAAGTTCTGCTGTTTTCTTAACGATGATACCCATGTCGCGAACTGCATCCATGTTGATCCCCGTTTTAGTAGAGCCCACACCTACAGAGCTACATACGATATCTGTAGTTGCCAACGCTTCTGGAATGGAATCAATCAAAATGCGGTCAGCACGTGTAGCACCTTTTGTTACAAGAGCAGAGAAACCGCCGATAAAGTTTACACCTACTGTTTTTGCAGCGCGATCCATCGCTTCTGCAATAGGAACATAGGATGTTAAATCACTACCACCAGCCACTAATGAGATCGGTGTTACAGAAATACGTTTGTTAATGATAGGAATACCAAACTCGCGCTCAATAGCCTCACCAGTAGACACAAGGTGTTCTGCTTCTTTCGTAATGCGATCATAAATACGATCACACAACTCTTTACCAGAGCTAGATGCACATTCAAGCAAGCTAATACCCATTGTAATGGTACGTACGTCAAGCTTGTTATCATGAATCATCTGATTCGTTTCTAAAATATTGTCGATAGATAACATAGTGCCTCCTATCCTACACGGTGCATGCTTAAGAAAATATCAGCATGTTGTGCACGGATTTCAACACCAAGTTCTTTACCGAGTGCATTCAAAGCATCTTGAATAGATGTCAAATCTTTCACATCTTCAGACTTTGTTTCACACATCATAATCATATTGAAAACGCCATCAAGAATGGTTTGATTTATAGACATAATGTTTACGCCGTGGTTAGCAAGTACAGTACTAACCCCTGCAATGATACCAACGCGGTCAACGCCGACAACGGTAACAACTAATTTCATAACATCACCTTTTCTGAGCACTACAAACTATTTGCCCCATATAGGGTATTCAATAAACTATATTAATATATTATATCACATTTATTAATTTTCTACGGTGAAATCTTCATGAGTTTTCATGTAAAAATAGTATTTTACACTTCGTCGGATAATGCAGCCGTTACGATAGCCTCTCCTGCTGTCAATAACGCGACTAAACCTTTATCCCCTTTATAGCTTTCACCATAAATTTTATACAAATCCTCTGTACCGGACGGACGCGCTACAAACCAACCTGTTTCAGTTTCTACGCGAACCCCATCGATGGGCATATCCTTGTATAAGGATGTAGTGCGTATATTAGTAATAGCGTCTCCATCTACCTCTGTAGCCGTAATGGAACTTGCATTCAACTGTTTCAACTTAGCCTTTGCTGCCTTTGTACAAGCCGCATCAATGCGACCAAATCGTGGGTCACCACAACCTTCAACAATATTATTGTAGAGGCGATCAACAGTTGCGCCCATAACGGCATACATTTCCATTGCTAGAAGCGCCATTACCATGCCGTCTTTATCGGTAGTCCATACGGTGCCGTCCTTTTTAAGGAACGATGCGCCTGCAGATTCTTCACCGCCGATACCAATCTCACCATCAAATAATAAAGAGCTAAAATATTTAAAGCCTACCGGAACCTCATAAACCGGAATGTCTTTAACAGCCGCCCATTTATCAATCATAGTGGTACAAACAACGGTTTTACCTACCCCTTTATCTGTCCAACCACGGGTTGTAAACAAATAATCTGCAGCAACCGTAAGGAACGCATTAGGAGAAGCAAGTCCCTCTGCAGTAACGATACCGTAGCGATCATAATCAGGGTCATTGCCAACAGCGAGATCATAATTGCCAATTTGTTTAGTTACATCCGCCATCGCATATTCAGAAGAACAATCCATACGCACCTTGCCATCATGGTCATAGGTCATAAAGCTAAAGGTTGGATCGTACTCATCATTGATAATATCCATATTAAGATTATACCGCTCTTTAATAGCACGCCAATAACCAAGGCCACTACCACCTAATGCATTGACAAGAACCTTAGGTTTAGCACTTTGAATGGCCTCCATATTAATAATGGAGGATAGTTCTTCAACATATAAGCCCTTATAGTCATAAGGCACCTGTTGGTCTGGTTCAATATTATCAATACTAATGCGTTTGAACCCTTCTAATTCACAATAAGCACGAACGTACTCATTGGCGCGGGTTTCAATCCATTTTGTAATCAACGTATCTGCAGGGCCACCGTTGGTAGCATTATACTTAATGCCCCCATTATCTGGAGGATTGTGAGATGGTGTAATAACGATACCATCTGCTTTTTTATCGTTACTTTCATTATATCGAATGATTGCACGAGACACAGATGGCGTTGGAACAAAGTCCATATCCGCATCAACCATGGCAGTCACACCATTACCAGCAAGTACCTCAAGCACTGTTACTAATGCAGGCTGAGATAAAGCATGTGTATCTTGGCCCACAAAAATGGGTCCTGTCGCACCAAATTGACCACGACCATCACAGATTGCCTGTGTAATAGCCGCTACGTGTAAATCCGTAAAGGTACCATTTAAAGAGGTACCACGGTGGCCTGATGTACCAAAGGATACGAGTTGTGTCGGATCAGTTACATCTGGCGCATTGTCAAAATAGGCATCTACCAGAGTTTGTACATCTATAATATCTTGTTCTTGTACAGGCGTACCTGCTAATTTATGAGCCATAGGAACCTCCTAATCTCAAATGTATATGTCATTCATAAAATATTATATTTACACATGATTAAGATGAGATGACAAATACTTACTTATTGATTGTGTACAATCTCTGTATTGTCCTCTTGTGTAGTACTCTTATCTTTCAACTGTTCACATACTTCAGTCGGTATAATAGGCTGCGTAAAGCCTTGACCAATAACCTCTTGTGCATCGGTTATCAAGATAAATACATCTGGATCGGCCTCTTGAATAACCTCTTTTAATTTATTTACTTGCAAGAGATTAACGGCTACCATAACGATTTGCTTTGGCGTCCGTGTATAGGCACCCACACCATTAATAATAGTGGCTCCACGGCCAACCTTTTTGATGATGCATTCGCAGACATCATCGGTACGATAGGTAATGATGAAAGCTACCTTTCGTTGATTAAACCCGATAACCACCTTATTCGTAATGATGGTATACACATAGACACTAATAAGTGTGACCGCTACGGCTTCAAGGCCAACAACACCAATTGCGGCAACAAGAATGGCACAGTTTATGGCACTATTAATGGACCCCATTTGAAGTCCATAATATTTGCGTACAATGAGTGCAATAGGATCAAGCCCACCTGTGTTACCGCCTACGCGGTACACAATGCCAAGACCTACACCAGTAGTAATACCAGCCATCATGGAACTCAACAAAGGATCCTTAATAATCATGTCATATTGTAAGAAGTTAAATAAATCAACCATCCAAGACAGCATCAATGTGCCATACAAGGTTTTGATAACAACACGGGTGCCCAGCCACTTCCAAGCAGCCCAGAATATAGGAATATTTAAAATCATATTCCAAGAACCAACGGATAAGCCCGTTACATAATACAAAATCAAGCCTACCCCACTAATACCAGTACTCACCAATTTGTGTGGCAATACAAAGGCATCAAGGCCGGCACCAAATATGGCACATCCAAGAATGACCATAAGGCTTTCATAGATAACACTTTTATACTTAGCGAACATAGCTTCCTCCAAATTGCCATTTCACTATAAATATTCTATAATGAACTAACTAAAACATACGCTATTTACAATACATTTAGTAATAAAACAATATGCGTATACAAATTCATCATAAACCACTTAATGGTTATTTTCAATCACTTTATAAGAGTATAAAATAAACATATAAATTGCATATATTCTGTATGTTACAAACGAGGCTATCATGAGTAAAAGTTTTGAGCAACTCGGTTGCAGTAAAATCAATATTGGACTTGCTATTACGGGCAAGCGTGAAGACGGATATCACGATATCGACTCTATCTTCCAATCCATTCGCCTTAGCGACTCCATTTATTTTGCGAAGCATCATTCCGTAGTTTTCTCCGGTGGCGCTCCAGAATTACCTGAGTATATGCAAAAATTAGTTACTTACGGGGAAGAAAATCTTGCCCTCAAAGCATTACGGGCACTACAAGCTTATACCGGCTGCAAAGCGGGAGCTGCCATTCACCTATTAAAACGAGTACCTATTCAAGCCGGTCTTGGCGGTGGTAGTGCTGATGCGGCAGCTATGTTAGTAGGTCTCAATCGATTCTGGGACTTACGACTCACCCAAGAGGAACTTTTACAAATTGGTGCTACTCTTGGATCCGATGTGCCATTCCTATTGCAAGGTGGTACAGCACGTGGCACGGGGCGTGGTGAAATATTAACGTACGGAAAATCTCCAGATCCACATTGGTTATTGTTAGTAAAGCCAAGGGTATCTGTATCAACTGCAGCTGCTTATGGTCGCTTCACAAATAAGTCCGTAGCAACAAAACAAACCATCGATACAGTCCAACAACACTTAGAAAATAATGACTTAAAATCAGCATTCCTTACTAGTGCTAATACATTTGAAGAACTACTCTTCCCTGACCATGAAGAACTTGTCATTTGTAAAGAATTCTTCACTAGTCGTGGGTATCCAACGATTATGACTGGTAGTGGTCCTACAATGGTGGTATTGCTGGATAAACCAATGGAAGCATTACAACTGCAAGAAGAGATCAAAGCAGCAGGCCATGATTGGCTATCGCTCATTACAAAAACATGTACACAGGAGGACTTACCATGACAAAACGGTTACAACCAATACGCTTAGATGCGTATAAACCTCTACGCGAAGTCGTAAGTGAAACATTACGTCAAGCCATTCAAGACGGCGTGTTAAAACCGGGCGAACGCCTTATGGAAATCCCTCTAGCTGAAGAACTCGGTGTGAGCCGTACACCAATTCGCGAAGCCATTCGTAAGCTTGAGCTCGAAGGTTTTGTTGTCATGGTTCCTCGCCGTGGTACATATGTAGCCAATATATCGTTAAAGGATATTACTCAAGTATTCGAAATTCGATCTGCCCTAGAAGAACTCGCAGCAGGCCTTGCTGCCGAACGCATAACCGAAGAGGAAATCGAAACACTAGAACGAATGCTCGTAGAGATCGGCGACCATATGGAGAATAAAAATATGGAGTCCGTCGTAACAGCAGACGTAGAATTCCATGAAGTACTATATCGTGCATCTCGTAACGAACGTTTAGCAGATATCGTACACAACTTGCGGGAGCAAACCTATCGATTCCGTAGCTTCTCTATGAATCAACCGGGCCGACTAAGAAAAACATGGGAAGAACACCGTCAATTGGTAGAGGCCATTGCTTCACATAATGCTACTCAAGCTCGTAAGTTAGCAAGAATTCACATGGAACATTCCGAACAAACCTTATTACAAGGTATGGAGGAATCACCGGAATTCACTAAAGCTTAAAGAAACATCTTAGTTGCTATACAATAATAAACTATTAATAAAATCCTTCACTCTTGTGAGGGATTTTGTTTTACATAGTCTATAGAAATTGATACAATATCATTAATAATTATAAGAATTCTTTTTATGAGAAAGGAGCGTTTTTATGGAAGCAATGCTCAATGATGCTATTTCTACCATAAATGGCTATTTATGGAGTTATTTCATCATCTTTATCCTCATCGGCGCAGGTCTCTTCTTTACGATGACAACGAATTTTGTACAAATTCGTATGATCAAAGAAATGATTCGCCTTGTAATCAATGGTGCAGGTAGTTCTACAGAAAAAAATCATGTATCCTCATTCCAAGCGTTCTGTGTTAGTACCGCATCTCGTGTAGGTGTTGGTAACATCGCAGGTATTGCGATTGCTGTTGTACTCGGTGGTCCTGGTGCTATTTTCTGGATGTGGGTTATCGCTCTTATCGGTGCTGCTACAGGTTTCATCGAATCTACATTAGCACAAATCTACAAAGAACCTGTTGCTAAAGGCGGCTTTTACGGCGGTCCAGCATACTACATTCGCTATGGTTTAAACAACAAAGCATTATCTATTTTATTTGCAATTTTGATCAGTATTACATACGGTTGGATTTACAACTCTGTACAAGCTAATACATTAGCTGCATCCCTTCAAGTATTCAACTTTGATGTATCCTACACCGGTGCCGTTGTAGCAATACTTCTTGGCCTCATTATTTTTGGTGGTATTCATCGCGTTGCAAAAGCATCTGAAATCATCGTTCCTATCATGGCTGTACTATATATCGCTACTGCATTATTCGTAGTTATTATGAATATCACTCAATTCCCACATGTAATCTATACTATTATCTCCTCTGCTTTTGAACCAGTAGCAGCAGGTGGTGGCTTATTAGGTGCCACTGTAATGAATGGTATTAAACGTGGTCTATTCTCCAACGAAGCTGGTGAAGGTTCTGTGCCTAATGCAGCGGCTACTGCGGCTGTTAACCATCCTGTTGAACAAGGTCTTGTACAAGCATTTGGTGTATTCCTTGATACATTTATCATTTGTACAGCTTCAGCATTCATTGTACTCATGGTTGGCGACTATAGCACAACAGGTTTAACTGGTGTTGCTCTAGTACAACATAATCTAGAACAACAACTTGGTTCTTGGGCTCCAACAGCGGTAGCAATCTTTATCGTAATGTTCTCCTTCAGTTCCTTAATAGGTAACTATTACTATGGTGAAATTAATATTAGCCACTTAACAGAAAAGAGATTCTATCTTCATTTATTCCGTATCGGTGTAATCATCATGACATTTGTAGGCTCCATCGCCTCTCTTGATCTAGTATGGAATTTAGCCGATTTATTTATGGCCTTCTTAGTATTAACTAATATTAGTTCCATCGTACGTATGGGACGTACTGCAGGTCTTGCTCTTGATGACTATATCAAACAACGCAAGGCAGGCATCGAAACACCTGTATTTAACCGTTCTGTTCTTAATCATACATACGGTATCGTATGGTGGGGTGACGGCCAAACTACAGACTCTTCTGTACCCCCTACTCCAGTGGAAGATACAATGGAAAAATAAAATATATTCTCTTATGAGACCGGTGAAAGTATCTTTCATCGGTCTCTTTTTTTTGTAAAAGTATCCATTTATAGTGTAAAAACTACGATTTACTTCTAACTCCAGGAGTGACTATAATCACAGTAAATATCTATATTCTATACACTTTTCAAGCATTAAAAACTATAGAATATAGTTATAAAATTATAAAGGGTATTATGTATACAACGTCGAATACTACAGTATGTGTAAAATTAGCAAAACTTAATTTACTCTTATATACAGGAGGTTATTATGAGTGGTTATAATCCTTATGAAAACATGCTAAATACGTTAGATGTAGCAGCAGAAAAACTCGGTTATTCTCGTAGTGAGTACGAAGTATTACGTCATCCTGAACGAGAACTAAAAGTAGCTGTACCTCTTCAACTAGACAATGGTGAAGTTCGCGTATACGAAGGTTACCGTTGCCAACACTCCACATTACGTGGTAGCGCTAAAGGTGGTCTTCGCTTCCATCCTGACTCCGACGAAAACGAAGTTCGTGCATTGGCAGCTTGGATGACTATTAAAAATGCTATCGCTAACATTCCTTATGGCGGTGGTAAAGGCGGTATCAAAGTTGATCCTAAAACATTGAACCCTCGCGAATTAGAACGCTTGACTCGTAACTTTGTACGTCGTATTGCTCCTATCATTGGCGTAAATACTGACGTGCCTGCACCAGACGTAAATACAAACGCCCAAATCATGAGCTGGATTGCTGATGAATACAGCACATTAAAAGGCGAATGGAGCCCTGGTATCGTTACTGGTAAACCTATTGAAGTAGGCGGATCCTTAGGTCGTAATGAAGCAACTGGTCGCGGCTGTCTCATCGCATTACAAAGTTACTTAGCTAAGAAAAACTTAGACATCAAAAACCTTACTGTAGCAGTTCAAGGCTTCGGTAACGTAGGTTCCGTAGGTGCTCGCCTCATCGCACAAGCAGGCGCTAAAGTTGTTGCTATCGGCGACGTAAGCGTTAACATCTACAACCCTAACGGTATTGATGTGGAAAAAGCATACGAATATGCTAACTCCCATGGTCGTTCCCTTGAAGGTTACAGCGAACCAGGTATGACTACAATTGGTGCCCAAGAATTATTGGCTCAACCAGTTGATGTATTGTACATGGCAGCTCTTGAAAACCAATTGAACAAAGACAACATGGAAAACATCCAAGCTAAAATCATCTTGGAAGGTGCTAATGGCCCTACTACTAATGATGCAGATAAATACTTCTATGAAAAAGGTATCGACATCATTCCTGACGTTCTTGCAAACGGCGGCGGCGTAGTTGTATCCTACTATGAATGGGTCCAAAACAAAGCTAGCTTCTACTGGACTGAAGAAGAAGTTAATGAACGCTTAACTAAAAATATGCAAAATAGCTTTGAAGCAGTTTGGGAAATGCAACATAAATACAATGTACCACCTCGTCAAGCAGCGTACATGGTTGCCCTTGAACGCCTCGTAGTAGAAACTAAATGGCGCGGCTACAACTGCTAATACTTTCAACCTCCATAACATTTAGCCATAAAAAAGGCGTAAGCTCACATCGAGCTTACGCCTTTTTATTTACCTATGTACTTTTTATTTGAAAGCACCTAATAAAGCAGCCATGCTAGGACGGCTGATCAATGCTTTCACCAAAACAGAGCCAAGCACTGCTGGAATTGTTTGGCCTACGATGAGGTTCAATACCAATGGCCAGTATGGAAGACCAAGTAATGGGCTGAGCCATAACGGTACACATAATGCTGGAACAAAGATAATCGGTAGAACCGCCCACCAAGCGCTAAGGCCAAGCTTACGCATACCTACGATTATACCTGTTGTTAAAATACCAACGCCAAAACCTCCCATCATATCGAGGATACCAAGACCACCGAATAGGAAGTTAGAAATGAGGTTACCAATCCCCATGGGAATTACCAAAAACGGAAAGGCATAAGCAAGTGCATATAATGATGTTGCTATACGAATTTGATACGCTCCGAAAGAAACGCTTTGCGTTAAATACAGTACGACGATGTACAATGCCACAACCATGGCAGAAATAGTCAATTTACGTGTAGTAATCATAACACTCACCTCCTCAAATAAAAAAAGCATGGCAAAACTACCATGCTATAAATGCTTATGAATTTCCGTAGTTTTGTTTAGAGACAGGATGGTTTCAAACTGTCTTATTTAGTTGTACGCTTATAATATCATGTATTCTCGATATTTACAAGTCGAGAGAAGTTTAAAGCGGCCTGTTACATTAACTACTATCTATGTAATATTGGCAAGGATGGGGTGGTGGCAGATACCTTTCCTCATTGCTCCACTGGCTAAACGGTCATCGGCCGAGGGCCTAGACCTGCCAAAGTCGCTCTTTGAAAAGGTATCTACCACCACTGCGAATTTAGCAAATCAACGTTACGGATATTAGTAATTCTAAAGGCCGCTTTAACTCAGCATCCTCCAAATGGTAAATAATACGAAATATATTACTCATCAAAGCGCCTCAACTAGTCTAAGCCAGTTGAGGAGAGTTAGCGACGTAGAAGTCCGCCTCAAGGCAAACATGGTGTCTTATCTATTAGTTTATATGCAAAGTAGCCGCCTAAATGGCGGCTACTAATATGATCCAGTTTTGGTGGATGTAGAGAAGTTCTATTATTGTGCTGGGTCTTCAACGCCGTTGGCGCGGAATGCTTCGGCTCTGTCGATGCAGGTACCACAGTGTCCGCATGGTTTGTCGCCGCCTTCGTAGCAGGACCATGTTAGGTGGTATGGTACGCCGAGTCGTAGGCCTTCTTTTACGACGTCTGCTTTGTTATGGTTGATGAATGGTGCTTCTAAGGAGCATTCTTTACCGGATCCTTCGAAGATAGCATCGCCCATGGATTTATAGAAGTGTTCTGTACAGTCTGGGTATGCGTTACCAGCCGCATCATCGCTATGGGCACCATAGTAGATATAGCCGCAGTCTAGAGATAAGGCTAAGGAAGCCGCTGCAGATAGGAATAGACCATTTCTAAATGGCACATAGGTGCTAACCGTACCTTCCCCTTCTGTTTCTTGTTGTTCCTTGTATGAACCTTGAGGTATTGCCTCTGTGGATTGGGTCAATAAAGAGCAATTGCTGAAGGCAAACAATTTAGTGACATCCATCGTTTTACCTTCAATGCCATAATAAGCGAGAATAGATGCAGCAGCCTCTAGTTCTTTACTATGTTTTTGACCATATTGAATGGATAACGGCACTACATTGTCTTTGCCAAATCTTTCAATAGCTAGCGCTAAACATGTAGTACTATCTACCCCACCGCTGAATAAGACAACAGCCTTTTGTTTTTGTGCCATAAGGTCTCCTTTCACCTATTACAACAGCCCCATCCTAAGATGAGGCTGTAGATTATACTTTCAATATATTATAAATCGATATCTAATTCTACTGGGCAATGATCAGAGCCAAAGATTTGTTGGTGAATTTTAGCTTCTTGAATTTTGTCATCAAGACGTTTAGAGGTGATAAAATAGTCAATTCTCCATCCCGTATTTCGTTCACGAGCCTTGCCCATATAAGACCACCAGCTATATTCCTCAATAGCATCTGGATAAAGGTGACGGAATGTGTCTGTAAAACCAGCACCTAATAGTTCGGTCATTTTTGCACGCTCTTCATCAGAGAAGCCTGCATTTTTACGGTTTGTCTTAGGATTTTTAAGGTCGATTTCTTGATGTGCTACATTGAGGTCACCACAGAGAATGACTGGTTTTTTCTTATCTAATTCAAGCAAATAGTTGCGGAATGCGTCTTCCCAAGCCATACGGTACTCAAGACGAGCCAATTCACGTTGGCTATTTGGCGTATAGCAGCATACTAAATAGAAATTGTCATATTCAGCAGTAATAACACGGCCCTCTTGATCGTGTTCTTCAATGCCGATACCATTAGTTACGGACAACGGTTTAATACGCGTGAATACAGCCGTACCACTATAGCCTTTTTTCACAGCACTATTCCAATATTGCTCATAACCTGGCAACTCCAAAGAAATTTGGTCAGGTTGTAATTTAGTTTCTTGTAAGCAGAAAATATCTGCATCCAACTCGTTAAAGGATTCCATGAACCCTTTTGTTACAGCCGCACGAAGGCCGTTTACATTCCAAGAAATTAATTTCAATGCTTACTCCTTATTCTAATAGTGCTTTTACATACTAATATAGTTTATGAAAGCCTCTATTTCAACAATTTCTTTATATTTCAAAAAGATTCTTATTTATGCTAGTAATTATAGTATGTTATACAGTTTAGCCAGAAAGTTGTACATTACTATTGTTTGTGTTTCTTTGCATGTCTTGCTTCCGCACGAGCCTTTCGAGCGTTTTCATTTGCTTTAAGATTACTTTCACGTTTTTCACGGAAATAATTAGCTATGGAAGATAAAACAAGAATTACCAACACCGTAACATTAAACATGCCGGGCCCGAAGGTATAGATGTGATAACACAAATAGCCAAACGCAACAAGGGTTAGTAGATGTTTTAAAATTTTCATTTGCCCTCCTGTATTATCGTAATGTTTCTACACCAGTCTTAAGTGGGAAACCGTCATAGGTTACCCAATCACTAGAGCTACCAACATATAAAGCCGATTCAAGCCCTACTTCGCTCATAGTTAATAGCGCATTACAAGCGGTTACTCCTGAGCCACAGTAAGTCACAACAGGTCTATTTTGGTAGATTTCATTATAGTACTCGGCTTCTAAATCTTTTACAGACTTAGGACCATCTACGGTATAACCACTTTCATAAAAATGATTAACAGCACCAGGAATGTGACCAGTCATGCCATCCATCGTATCTACTTGAGACCCATCGTAGCGGAACGGCGCACGAGCATCAATGATAACATGGTCACCCGTTTCACTAGCCTTGAGAACCTCATCACGACTCATAACCATATGCGTTTGTAATTCATAGTTGAAAACAGACGGTTCTGCAGGTAACGGAGTTGGTTCTTTAGTTAGAACATGACCTTCCTTAATCCAGCGTTCAACACCGCCAGACAATACGCGTACATCCGTTAAACCCATGTAGCGCAACGTCCACCATAAACGTCCCGCCAAAAAGAGCCAAGAGTCATATACAACGACCTTGGAATCACGAGTGATTCCGTAAGACTCAAAAGTATGAGCCAAACGCTCCATATCCGGCAATGGATGACGACCGCCATGCTCGCCCAAAGGACCTGTTAAATCCTTATTTAAATCCACCGCATAAGAGCCTTTAATATGACCTTTTTGATAATCTTGATAACCTCGAGCATCTAAGATAATAACCTCATCGAGACAAGATAGTAATTCTTTAGGAGTGATGAAATTTGACATATGTACTCCTTTCTTTTAATTATATCGAAAAATACAAATTTGATAATATTATTATATAACGATATGAAAGTATGGACAATGAATATCAAAATATAATTTAAACAATACGCCAATATGTTCTAATAGCTCTTTCACATTACAAATATCCTATCCATACAAATAAAAGGTACACCTATGTAGTATTATAGGCGTACCTTTATATTGTATGCTAATGTATTTCAATTATAAAAGAAAAGAATTCCCACAACGTAAACATATATATGTATGCTCCCAATCGCGACGTAATCCTGGATATGTATCTCTATTCCATACATAACGTTGATATGTTTTGTAGATTAACAACGCATAGGCACCAAAATAAATAATTAGTGAAGCCTCATGTTTACTTAGACCGGAAATCCAAAGCAATAATACGAGACCAAATTGAATCGCAATCCACCACTTTAAAATAAATGTAGCAATCGATTTTTTCATCGGAGGTTTTGCCATCATAGAAAGTGCTGTTTGTTGAGTACCTACAGTATTGCCAATACCAACACCTACTCGACCACCAGCACCAATACCTACACCTGTAGTTACACCATTTACATTAGAAAAGCCACCAGCATAAGCAATATTATAACTTTGAATATTTTCCGACTGACAATATGGACACACGTATGCATTCTCGCTCATAAATCTCTCTCCTATTATATTTCAACATATTATAATAGTTTATATCCTACTTAGAATTAATGAGAAAGTAATGAGAGTCACAATAATTTTTAATTCTATTATAGTTATAAGGCAATATATAAAATAATCTCAATGCCTATTCCCAATTAACACTAATCGTAGTACAATATTTTGATTGGTTTTTATATTAGGAGGCGATTAGCATGGTCAAATTTAATACTAGCCAAAAAGAAATAACATTAGAAGAAATTCAAAATATTACTACGCCACTATTCAAAAAATATGGTTTTAAATCAGCTTATTTATTTGGTTATTATGCCTCTAACACAACAATTATCGATATTGATATAGAATTTATGGTAGAAGACTCTGATAAAACTGAAGAGTTAGATATGTTAGACTGGTATGATATGATTGATGATTTTGAACATACGCTTCAACTACCTTGTCAAATCACAGATATAGATATTTTAAAATCTGATAATCATAACTACCTAAAGAAAAAATATTACGATAAATCTATTTTAATTTATAAGGAAAATTGAAGTAGCTCAACAAAGGGCCTGTAACAAAACCTATATCTGCCCCAACTAACTTTTGCAATTTAACAAAATTAGGATGATATCTTCTAAATTGATCACCATCAATGACTAATAAATTATTATTCAATCTTTCTTTTGCTAACTCTACAAAAACGGATTTACCAGCACCAGGTGTTCCCCAGTAACAATACCTTCTGGTTTATCTACTGGTGATAATGCATTATATTTTTTTGTAATTATATCTTTCCAGATTTTTTCAGTAGCTTCTAAGGCTTTTTTCTCTGTAAATGATTGTAAATCTTTTACTTTATCTATATTATCCATTATTAATGCCTTCTAATATTGCTTGCTTATCTTTTATAAATTTTATCTCTTTTTGATACTCTATGTCTTCTGGCTTTAATCCATATAATTCGTCTCTTTTATAAATTAAAGATAATCTATCTGGGTTCTCAAATTCAACAGTT
Source organism: Veillonella dispar (assembly GCF_900637515.1). Lineage (NCBI taxonomy): Bacteria > Bacillati > Bacillota > Negativicutes > Veillonellales > Veillonellaceae > Veillonella > Veillonella dispar. The sequence continues at coordinate 1,744,069 of NZ_LR134375.1, forward strand.
TTAGAAGTTAAGCCTAAAATATGTGAAATAAGTTCGATCAATACATACTTTTCCATAAATGTAGCCATAATAATACATCTTTTCACTAACCAAAATAAATATTATCCACAAAAGTTATATTAGTTACTAATACTTTCTAATATAGCTTTTTTTTCTTTAATAAAATCTACTTCTTTTTCATAATCTATTTCTTCTGGGCTCAATCCATACAATTTACCTTGTAAACGAAGTAGTGAAATAACATCTTTGTTATCAACATCAACATCACGAGCTGTTACAGCAACTACATGACTAATAAACTCAATTAATACATCTTTCTCCATCCAAGTAGCCATAATAATACCTCTTTTCACTAACGAAACAAATATTATCCACAAAAGTTATATTAGTTACTAATACTTTCTAATATAGCTTTTTTATCTTTAATAAATGACAATTCTTCTTTATAGTTTATTTCTTCTGGCTCCATACCATATAATTTATTTCTTAATTCTAGTAACTCTATTCTTGCAGGATGATCTAAATTATTATTATACGCAGTTAATCCTAGTGCAGTTGAAATACACTCAATTAAAACATCTTTTTCCATAAATGTAGCCATAATCAATTACTCCTATTTATTCATTTTGTCCATGTAATCACGTAACAACATACGAATTGTTTTAATTGTTTCTCAACATTACCATCAATCATTATTTTAGCCTTTATATGTTTCAATAACTTGTTTAATATATTGACTCATCTCATTAAAGTCCAATTCTTCTGGAACAGAGCAATATATTTTTTCTTTCAAATCTAATAAAACTTCTCTATCTTTACTATTAGGATTTTTATTAATAACATATCCTAAAGCTTGAAATACACCTTCTAATAAAACATCTTTTTGCATTAAAGTAGCCATATTCTTCCTCCTATATACATTATTTCTATAACTATATTATATAGTATAGTTTTATATAAAAATATTATTTTACATAAAATAGAAGGGGCTGTAACAAAACAGCCCCTTTCATATATACTTATAAGTTTTTACTTATCAATTTTTTGTAGTTCATCACCAATACGTTTTACGATACCGGTTACCAATGCATTCCCCATAAAGAACATACGCATACGATCAGAAACCTCTACTACTTCACCTTTCGCATTACGTTTATAGCGTGTCCAATCATCAGGAAAGTCTTGCAAGCGCTCAGCTTCAATTGGAGTAATGAGACGATATTTACCATTAATTTTCAAAAGATGTGTAGAGCGATTTACACTACCTTCAGAAGTAAGCATTGTACGCCCCGGCAGATCAAGAGAGTCATATTTACTCATACCACCTTCAGAGAAAGTATAAGTATGTCCATTAGCTGCAGTCCGTGTAATTTTCTTAGGCCCCCGAAGATATTTAAACTTCTCTAATTTTTCACCATCAATATAATACTCTTCTGGCACTTGATCAGGTGAAACCACAATCTCTTTCATTGGTATTGGTTCTTCATCACTTTTAGGTTCAGTTTCAATCGTATAATAGTACCCGTTTGTCATGAGTCCAGAGTTCCACATTTTACCATCTGAAAAGTTTGCAGAAACTTCAGCAATATCATCATCAAGCTTATTTGCATTAATACGTTTCTTAACTGCTTCACCTTTAACAGGGAATTGACGAGCAAAAAGCCCATCTTGAAAGATATAAGGTGTATAACAAGCTAAACGAGTACCTAAATCGGCATCAGTAGGCAATGTGGCTTCATATTTAGTATGTAGTCGTTTTCCCCACTTTGTATCATTTCTAAATACAAAGAAGAACACACGACGTCTCCGTTGTGCACGACCATAGTCAGCAGCATTGATAACACGCCACTCCACAGAATAACCTAATTGATTGAAAGCAGCCAACATAATCGCAAAGTCACGACCACGTTGGTTGGAAGGAGCCTTCAATAAACGGTCAACATTTTCTAAAACCAAATACTTAGGTCTAATTACCTCAGTAGCACGGATAATTTCCCAGAAAAGAACGCCTTTTTTCCCTTCAATACCAAGCTCATTCTTTTTACTACGTGCTACAGAATAGTCTTGGCAAGGAAAGCCTCCAACAATCATATCTACGCCATTAGATTTCATTTCCCCAAACTTTTCATTTGGAATTAAAGCTACATCGGTTGGAATATGTTCCATATCAGGAAATCTATACAAACCTACTTCATAGGCATCCTGAGTCTTACGAGATGGCTCATACTGGTTAGAATATAGCGTTTGGAAAACTTCTTTAGACGAATTCTCTAACCCTACTATAAACCCACCTACACCATCAAACATAGAGAATATTTTCATTACTTTACCCCTTAATTTATCAACTTCATAGATCCTTATTATAGCAGAAATACTAAAAAAGATCAAGATCAAATTTAGGCATTATTTTTTAGATACAGATTTTTTTACCTCTACACCTTCAGGAGTAACAATCCAATAACTGTTAGCCAAGTTGATTAAATCTTCACGTTTAATAACTATATTTAAAGGCTGTTCATAGAGCTTCTCAGGTAAGGTTAAAACCCACTGAGGATATTTTCTTGCAACCAATAAATCAGTATCAAATTGTAAATGTGCCTTATTATAGTCAGGTCTATCGTCTAAAGCATTAATTAAAGAATCCAATTGATGTTCCAATTCTAAACGATATACTCCACGCTCTTTCATTTTTTTACGTAATATATCCGCTTTAGACTCAAATGTTTTAACCTCTTTATTGCCCATAGCACGCATTATAAGTTTATCTCTTATCTTTACTTTAGGAATTGACAATACTTCGATTTTTAGAATATCCTCACAGCCTAAATTATATTTATTAGCATCAGGTTTAATCCAAAGCCAGCAAAGAAAATAAGCATGTGTCTCCTTATACTTTTCATTTGTAAGCCAGCCTCGCTTTAGTTCTCCATCTTTTAAATAAGAAACTTCAAAAGCAAACGTTGATAAAGGCTTATCACCCAAATTGTTTCTAGCATAGTGTATAGCTGCCTTTTCATCAATATTAATACATCTTGCCGCTTCTTCAGTCTCATCATTAATTATATACATAATTGTATCAATACCTTTGTGTTGTTGATCCAATGTTGTATTAGAATTAAAAGAATCAATTATCCCATCATCAACTAAATAACTATACAAATACTTTCGTAAAAATTCATTTACTGCTCTCTCACTTTTTAAATCACCTTTAAAGGTAGATTTTCTCTCTGCCATAAGCCCCTCAACTTAACTCTTTTACTATTTCTGCTATATACTCTCTATTTAACCAATAGCATTGTTTTGTTATACGTTGTCCATCTGGTAATTCTACTTGATCCTTTCCATCTCTAGCCTTAGGTCGAATATGACAAATCCCATTAAAGCTAGCACCTGGCAAGTTATTTGATACGCCATTACGTACAAACTTAAGTTCAACGCCAGTTTCTAAAATTGATTTTGTAGTTTTCCAAAGGTCTTTTAATTCATGTTCAATGACAACTTCTGGCATATTCCAAAGCATAATACCTTTTAAGTAAGGTTCTCTATTTTTATTTTCCTTCTCAGTCTCATCATATTGAAATACTACAAATAGATATTTTGTATACTCAAATTTTTCATAAAGCTGAGAGTTTTCCCATGCATCGTTAACCCAACGATGAAAGTCTATTTGTTCAAAGGATATGTGTTCCTTTGGAATTCCAGTAGGCTCAAGCCGTATGGTTTTAAACTTAATATTTGCTTTACTAAATTCTCTAAGTGATTCTAACTTGGTCCCTTTTACACCCAAAACCGCACTAATAAGATTGGCATTAAAAGCCTTATTTTTAGTTACTGGAATATCTACGAGTTTTGCAATTTCAGATACTCGTTTACCAATATATGGAGCGAATCGTTCTTGTAATAATTGTAATGTAGTCTTACTTTTAAGTTCATTAACATTAAATAGTGATGGTATTAATTGTCTATCAATAACACGGCGAGCAAAGGCAGACATGTAAGAACTTTTAAGAGAAAATGCACGTTGTTTAGCTAGTATATTAGAAAATGGTTGTTTTCTTATGGACTTAGCATTAGCCCCTTTAGTACAGGCAGCCAAATACATCGTATCGCCTTCCGAAATATTATGGGCCTCACCAGCTTTAATCTTATCTATAATAGTTTGCCAATCCTGTTTTATAATTTCTAAATCCACAGGATCAAAATTATGTAAGACCGACTTTATGATAGGAAAATCCTTTTTATCTAATTCATCTTTATATAAGTAGAAAATAATTAGTAAATTCTTATTTTTTTGCCAAAATGATGATTCTTCAAAAGAGTCTTTATAATCCTCTTCATAGTTAATAATATTTAAAACTAACCGTTCTTTTGCAGAGAAGTCATTCTTTTTATTTTCTTTTATAGCAGTAACTTTTAGCTCCAAACCCAAATCAACAAAGTCTGCTTCTGCTCTGCTATTAACGGCCATTTTAAATAAGCCTTCTTCTAAAACCTGACCTATACCGCCCTTGTTTCCCCTACTATCCAGGCGATTATTTATATCAAACTCACCAACAGTTTTACCCTCTGCAGATTCGGCTATATCTAATACTTCTTCAATGGAGTTATAAATCTTATCCGTGCTCATTAAAATCCCCTCCAATCATATATATGTAAATTATATCAAAGGTATTAAGAAATATACTAATTTAACTTTCACAGAGTATATTCATCTATAAATAGCGAATTATAAATATTAATATATGTTCATATCCAATGATTTCATCTATTCCTTATGATTCTCCACTCTATACGTCTTTTTTGGGACGTAAGTTTATGATATAATATAACTAATTACTCTTAGGGGCGTAGTCCGCCCAAACGGATCCAAAAAGAGTTAGTGTATTTTCAAGGAGCGTGCGCAGTTGAAAAAGGGGTACATCAAGTTAATAGCAGCCGTTATACTTGGCATCGCTATTATCGGTGGTGGGATCTACGGGGTGTATACACTCTTGTCATCCAATACAACGACAATTTTATATCGATCAACCGTTGACGACAAGATCAACGCTATCCGACCTTATATCGTCGCATTAGACTCATATAACGCGTACAGTGTAGCCTATGCAAATCAATTACAACCAACTCTTGAAGAGTTACGTAATGGGTCCCATAACACGACGATTACATTACCTAAATACAAAGATCTTAAAACAGCATTAGAGGCTGCAAAGCAAGATAGCCCTACTCCATACGAAGATGTAAACCAATCAACTAATGATGTATTAGCAGTGCTAGATCAATTGATTCCTGTTGCGGATCAATTGCAAGCCTACTATGTAGAACGTCGTTTTGAAAAAGATAATTTCAAAGGTAGCGATGAGTTAGCGGCACAGTATGTACCTCTAGCTGAACAATTCTACGCTACATACAATGCTTTAGATTTAGCCTTAGATAATCGTAATAATGAGCTCTATACAGAACGCATGACTGAATATCAAGGTGAAAAACGTGAAAATGCAGTTAACTTCATCGAGTTAAATCTCATGACTGCCCAAACAATCGATCTTATCGATCCAGATGGAAATACGGATACCCAAAAGGTTGAAGCAAACTTGCAACAAATCACGCAACGCATCAACAAATTACAACCTGGTACAACATCAGAAACGCAAAACGCAGTTCGCGAGTATCAAGATTCTGTAAAAGAGTTTGTCGCAGAGGCTCGCAACTATATCATCATCAATTCTTCCTACGGCGAAGCATATACACAACTATTTATTAAATATAACAAAATGGTTGGCAAAGCAAATGTCGTGAATATGGCAGAGCTTGATGCAACAGATCAAAAGAAAAAATAACTAACTACAAAAAGAGGACTAGCCGTGGCTAGTCCTCTTTTGCTATGTCGACAACTACGTTAAATTATATTAACAAGTTTCATTACTATAGGTTTATATAATAAAATTATTTCCGTTTTAAGTCTTTTGTAATGATATAGTATTCAGATGGAGATATCTTAATACCATCGATATTGTTATTCCCTACAATATTAATCTTAGGATATCCAAGGAAGAGTGCTATCGAATCATCTAGCATCAATTGTTGTGCATTGATCACCGCATTACGACGAACCACTGGATCATTAGCGCTTTCACCAAGAGCCAACAATTCATCGAAACGTGGATTAGAGAATCCAGAACCATTTGCCTCAGCACCGGTCCCCCAGTATTGTTTCAAGAACCATACAGGTTGGCCAGTATTAGCAGTAACTACACTAGAGATGAGCATATCGTAATCCCCAGATTGCGCCAATGTATCAATCACAGCATAGTCTATGATTTTAATTTGTAAATCTACACCGATTTTTTTGTAGTCCGCTTGTAATGCCTCTGCATATAATGGCAATTCAGGACGAGATGTATAGGCATAGAAATCAAGCACTAGGTTTTCACCATCTTTATCTACAATCCCATCACCATTTGTATCAATATAACCTTCACGTTTAAGTAATTCTTTAGCACGTTCAACATTATATTTATTAGGATCCCGCAATTGATTGAATCCATAATCAATGGACGGTGGCAATGGAGCCTTACCGGCAATAAAGGTATCCTTCATAAGCTTCTTTGCATAGGACTCACGATTCGCTCCGGCAATGAGGGCCGCTCAAAGATTAGCATTCTTAAGCTTGCCTTTTTGGCTCATCCGAACGAATACATCACGTAAAGATGATTCTTCATAAATAGTAAATTTCTTATCGTTTTGGAAGATACCATATTCGCCAGGTCCAATGCTAACGGCCATATCTACATCACCCGCTTGCAATGCCATAGCTCGTGTATTGGCATCGTTAATAGATGGAATTTCAACCTTAGCAAAGCCTGGCTTGCCATCCCAATAGTTATCATTCCGTGCTAGCTCAGCACGCTCTTTTGTAAATGATGTCACTACATAAGGACCAGTACCAATAGGACCTTCCTTCGCAATATCACGACCATTTGCCTCAGCAGTTACATCCATAACAAGGAACAATGGATCCCCCAACAAGTTTGGCAAATTATAATAAGGCTTATCGGTCTTAATTGTGAGCTCTTGACCATTAGCCGTCATTTCAGTGTAATTAAAGAATGTTTTTGCCCGTTTACTCTTCACAAAGGTTCGTTCCAAAGATGCCTTTACGGCCTCAGCAGTAAGGGCATTACCGTTAGAGAACTTAACCTTATCGTTGATGGTGAAAGTCCAAGTCAGCTTATCATCACTTTGTTTCCAAGAGGATGCTAACCAGGGTTTAGCATTCATGTGATCATCAAATTTTATTAGTGTTTCCCCTACACCATATCGTACAACGGCCCAGCATCATACCAATCAGTAACGCCTTACGTAATCCCTTCATTCACACACCTAACCTTTCTCTATATGTATATGTATATCATTTCATATGAGTATATTTAATTATACCCATAGGGGTATATTGCTTAGTCAACTATACTATATATTTAGTGTTAACACAATCATTTTTGAGAAAATTTTCGATATATTTATATATGTGAGCAAATCTGTATAGATACGTAACATACAAAAATAGCAGTTAGCGCTAAAGCTAACTGCTATTATATATGTACCTACTGGATTTTACCCATATTAGTAGGGCAAATCCTCTGGTTGAATACACTAGGCGATTGCTACAATGAGAGGTCTGATAAGTTGTATTAAAGTCCTATGCTTCTACAGCCGCTTCTTCTAAAGTAAGTGGCTTATGATCTTTGCCAATTTCAAAGATAGAGCTCAATAGAACCTTTGTATAAGGATGTTTTGCATCTGCTAAATGGAATGCATCTAGCTCTTCAACGACAGCACCTTTATGCATAACAACTACCTTATGACACATCGTGCGAATGAACGCAATGTCATGAGCAATGAATAGGTATGTTAAGTTTTTCTTTTTTTGTAAACGCGCTAGTAAATAGGCGATGGAGTCTTGTACAGACACGTCTAGAGCACTTGTTGCCTCATCTAGAACAAGAATTTCTGGTTCAAGTACAATGGCACGAGCAATGGCCACACGTTGACGTTGACCACCAGACATTTCATGAGGATAACGATGCATGAACTCGCGAGGTAGGTCTACCATTTCAAGATAGTCACCTGCGATTTGTTCTTCTTTTCCTTTTTCAAGAAGCCCAAAATTGTATAACGGTTCAAGGATAATATCCTTTACCTTCATACGAGGATTGAAGGCTGCAGATGGATCTTGGAATACCATTTGAATTTTCTTGCGGTATTCTCTCGTTTGCTCAGAGTTCATATGTTGAATCTCTACACCATCTACATAAATCTCGCCTTCCGTAATAGGCAGCATCTTCATAATCATACGAACCAAAGTCGTTTTACCAGAGCCAGATTCCCCTACAATCCCAAGGGACTCGCCTTTTTCTAAGGTGATATTAATACTCTTACACGCTTCGAGCTCACCACCAGTAGGAAGTGGGAATCGTTTACATACATTTTTTAATTCTACAGCGTAGTTAGTCAATGTAACGACCTCCTTCCAATGTTGGTACAGCATCTTTTAATTGCTTCGTATATTCATTAGATGGGTTTTCCAAAATGTCTTGCGGTGTGCCAGCATCAACAACACGACCCTTTTTCATAACAATGATATAGTCGGACATATAGGCCGCTACACCAAGGTTATGCGTAACCATTACGATAGCAGAATTATGCTCTTTAGCAAGTTCTAGCATTTGCATAACAACTTGTGATTGTGTTGTTACATCTAAAGCAGATGTAGGTTCATCACCAATTAATAACGCAGGATCCAGCGCTAATGCCATAGCAATGCCCACACGTTGGCGTTGACCGCCGGATAACTCATGTGGATAACGGCGCAATATATCTGCCCCATTAGGGAGAGAAACAGATTCTAATAACTCAATTGCTCGTCGATCACATTCATCATTGGTAATTTCTATATGAGATTTAAATAATTCTCTAAACTGTTTACCAATGCGAACTATTGGGTCTAAAGCACTACCACTATCTTGGAAAATCATGGCCATGTCTTTACCACGTATAGCTCTCCATTCAGACTTAGATAGGGTGCGAAGGTCTTGACCATTAAAGAGCATTGTACCATCTGTGACCTCACCACCTATAGGCAATAAACCCATGAGGGCCCGGATCACGGTAGTTTTACCGGATCCAGATTCCCCTACAATGGTCAATACCTTACCGCGTTCCAAGGTAAAGTTTACATCCATAACAGCAGGCACACCTTGGTACGCGATGTTAAGGTTCTCTACAGTTAGTATGTTTTCTGCCATTATAGCTCCTTATTATTTTGTAATTTTATTAGTAATCCAGTAGTAGTCACTTGGGTACATGACAGCACCTTTCAAGTAAGAACCAGTAACGATATTAGTTTTAGGGTAACCTAAGAACAATGCAGCACCATCATTCATCAATAATTGTTGAATTTGAATTGCATAGTCACGACGTTTTGCAGGATCAAATTCAGTTTCAGCAGCATCTAACAATTGGTCAACTTGTGGATTGGAGTAACCAGAACCGTTTTGAGGGTTGGAACCATCCACATTAGTATGCCAGTAGTTAGCTAAGAACCAGATTGGATCGCCTGTATTAGCAGTTACGATGTTGGAGATAAGCATATCATAGTCGCCATCTTGACCCATTTTATCAATCAAGTTATAGTCAACTGTTTTGATTTTCATGTCGATACCCACTTTTTTAAGGTCTGCTTGAACAGCTTCTGCATAAAGTGGTAATTCTGCACGAGAATTATATACTACGAAGTCAAATGTTAATGGTTTGCCATCTTTATCAAGGATGCCGTCCCCATCAGTATCTTTCCAACCATCTTCTGCTAATAATTGTTTAGAACGTTCAGGGTTATACGCATTAGGATCTTTCAAATCTTTGAAGCCATAGTCCATGGATGGTGGAATTGGTGCGGAACCAGGAATGAATGTACCTTTTAACAATACATCAGCATAGTTTTTACGGTCTGTTGCGGAAATAACTGCAGCACGTACTTTGTCATCACCAAGAACACCTTTTTGGTTGATACGAGCCAATACTACGCGAAGAGATGCGATTTCATCAACCTTGAACTTATCGTTATTTTGGAATAAGCCCATTTCACCAGCACCGATATTAACAGCCATATCTACGTCGCCAGATTGTAAGCTCATAGCGCGAGTATTAGGGTCATCGATGGAAGGAATTTCTACAGTTTTAAATGGTACTGTACCATCCCAATAGTTTTCGTTAGCAGCCATCTCAGCACGATCTTTTGTGAAAGATTTAACTACGTATGGACCTGTACCGATAGGACCTTCCTTGGCAAAGTTACGACCATCTTTTTCAGATTGAACGTCAACGATTAGGAACAACGGATCCGCTAAAAGGCCAGGCATATTAGGATATTCTTTTGTTGTATGAATAACTAATTGTTGACCATTAGCTTCCATAGAGTCATATTCGAAAAATGTTTTTGCACGATTGGATTTTTCAAAAGCCCGTTCGATAGATGCTTTAACTGCTGCAGCATCAACTTTTTTACCATTAGAGAATTTCACCTTATCATTGATTGTGAAAGTCCACGTTTTATGGTCTGGGGATACTTCCCATTTAGATGCAATCCATGGTTGAGGTTTCATATGTTCGTCAAACTTAGCCAATGTTTCGCCTACACCATAGCGCATAACAACCCATGCGAAGAAGTTTTCTGTAGGTTCTAATGTGGATGCGAAGTTAGTTACACCAACTTTTAAAACATCCTTATTAGCAGCACCATTATTATCAGAGCCGCAACCAGCAATGAAGGAACCCATCATTACAATGCTAAGACCTGCTAAGAGGGCTTTTTTCCAAGATTTTTTCATGTAAAATCTCCTTGTACCATTACATATAAACATAAAACATACACATCATGACCACTACAATCTACAATAGTCATAATGGAAAAACCTTATTACCGCCTATTTATATAACAACTTTCACAACACAACCTATAAATAAGCATCACACGTAACTAACCTTGGTTCTTAGGATCCACTACGTCCCGTAAGGAATCAGACCAAAGGTTAAAGATAGCAACTACGATAAGGATGGACATACCAGGGAATGCCATCAGCCATGGACTGGTTTGTAAATATTGACGACCTTCGTTAAGCATAAGGCCCCATTCTGGTGTTGGTGGTTGAGCACCAAATCCAAGGAAGGAAAGACCTGCTACTTCAATCATGATAGCCCCAATATCAAGTGCCCCTGTTGTAACAACAAGAGGAAGGATATTGGGAATGATATGACGTCTTAGAATAGTCGTTGTAGAGGCCCCCATCATGACAGCCGCCGTTACATACTCTTCACCGCGAACTTTCAACGTCATAGACCGTACAAGACGAGCATATTTTGCCCAACCAACTACAGATAGCGCTATAATCGTATTCACAATGCTACCACCCAAAATACCAGCAATAGCAATGGCTAACACAACGCCTGGGAAGGATAACATAATATCTGCAAGACGCATGAGGACCATTTCGATTTTACCACCGAAATAACCAGCTACGGCACCGATAATAGTACCAATGCTTACCATGATAACAACAATACTGACACCCATAAACAAGGATAACTGTGTACCATAAATGATGCGAGACAATACATCACGACCAAGCTTATCTGTACCAAACCAATGTTGACTACTTGGCGCTTGTAATGCTTGACTCAGATTTGAGCTAAAAGCATCACCCGGAGCAAGCCATGGTGCAAAAATAGCAATGAGTACAACAATAATCATCAATGTACTGTAGAAAGAGAACAGTTTATGTTTTTGAATAAATTCTGCCATTATGCTCTCTCCCTTTTTAATCTAGGGTCTAACAAGATATATGACGCATCAACTAATGCATTAATACACATATATGCTAAGGCAACCCACAACACAAAACCTTCGATCAATGGATAGTCGCGCATAGTAATGGCATATACTGCCATATTCCCAAGACCAGGCCAGGAGAATACCATTTCAATAACTGCAACACCGCCTAATAACCAACCGATGACAACGCCCAGTATAGTGATAAGTGGTAATACCGCATTAGGCAAAATATGACCGAATAAAATTTTCATCTCACTCACACCACGAGCACGTGCGCCGATAACATAATCCTTTTGCATTTCTTCAAGAATAACGAGACGAACTTGGCGCATGTACTTGGACCCGACTACAACAGCTAATGTAACGGCTGGTAGAATTACACCGATAGGAGTTACACGAGAAGATGCAATAGGAACAAGTCCTAATTTAAGGCCAAAGATATAAATCAGTACAAGGCCTAACCAGAATGATGGCATAGACACGCCTACAAAGGAAGCAACGCGCAACAGATAGTCGATCCATTTGTTTCGATTTAAGGCGCTTATAATCCCTGCCGGCAATGCATAGAGCAATGTAAATACTAATGATGTACCTGCTAACATAACTGTCCCTGGCAAAGCCTCCAACATACGATCTACAACAGGCTTTTTAGCAGAGTAACTCATCCCTAAGTCACCTTGTGCAGCATTCACAACCCAGTTTGCATATTGCACTAAGAACGGTTTATCTAACCCAAGCTGAGCTCGAGTTTCATCGATAAGCTCCTGAGACACGATAGTATCTGCCGTTTCTAGTAACATCGTAACTGGATCGCCTGGTGCTAAATAAGTGAGACAAAATGTTAAAAAAGTAATGCCAAACAGTGTAACAATGAATTGACCTAGCTGTTTAGCAAAGCGTTTGCCCATAGGCGCCTCCTCCTATACTCTCTAAATACTACAATAATCTAAATGAACAACTAATATGCTTATCTCTCCCGATATAGCAGAGGTGCATATAGGAAAACGACAAAAAAGGTTAGTCCACCTGACTAACCTAAATTAAGTATAGTATGTACAATACCATACATTTAGAGCAGGCTTTCTGACTCATGATTCATCGCAACATTTCGGCCTTCCCAGTTTCCCAGTGACCCTATAATGAAACCTTGCTCCTCATTACAGCTATTTGCATAGTATGGGATTTACACCCATTTTCCTCTTTTACGCTCGGTGAATACCGACACTCACTAGTTCATTCATTTTTATCGATTATAAATATACTATATTAATATCCTATTTACAATACATATACCCCTTATAGGTATATGTACATCGTAGATTTTCAATATAATTTTTATACTAATAAAAATTATCGATTACTGATTAAGTCTCTATTTATGTATAAACCTATGCAAATCACTTTATATATATGATTTTTTCTGTATTAACTGTATGCAACTGTATATATATTAATTATTATTATAATGGTAATTTTCTCATAATTTTTTTTTTATACATGCCAAAAAACTTTTAATCACTTAATCAACTATCAATTATTTATAATCAATAAAACCATAATTAATAAGTTTGATTAATATACCAAAAAGAGGCTGTTACTAAGTAACAGCCTCTTATAAGACGAGAGTTATTTAATTAATCGATACTTTCTTGTAAGCGGTGCGCTTTGCGTGTAGATCACAAGACCAATGCTTACTGCCACTGCACTACCAAGCATAGCATCAACACCACATGCATAGACAGCATACAAGCAGTAGATAACGCCTGCACCAAATACGTAATTGGAGCGTTTAATACGGCTTTCAGCTACACCAGCCATACGCATCATTGTAGGTACTGCTAAGATGCACAATACATATGGTACTACGTTAGTTACAACCGCCAAGTTTACCAATACTTCAAATTGCTCACGCAAGGAATCACTTGCAGTGAACAATGTAAGTAATGTTTCAACAGCGAGTAGAATGAATACGCCGCGAACAGGAGCATCCTTACTATTTACACGAGCGAATACTTTAGGGAAGTAACCATGTTCCGCTGCGCTTTTAAATACACGAGACAATGTGAATTGCCAGCAAAGTAAAGCGCCAAAGCAAGAAATAACCATTGCAGCCATCACGATGTTTGCAATTGTATCATTGAACATGTATACGAATGTCAAACCGAATGGTGCGTTAGAATTTAATAAGTCGATGTTAGGCACGATACCGGCCATAACATTTGTGGACAAGATGTAAACCACTGCCACTGCTAATGTACCCGCTACAGTTGCGATAGGTACGTTTTTCTTTGGATTCTCAACAGCATCAGCATTAGCCGCTGCGGACTCAAATCCTAGGAAGCCCCACAAAGTGAGGGAAATGGATTGTTTTACTGCATCGTAAAACGGAAGATCATTTGGGTTCCAAGCCGCCCAATAAATAGACGGGTCAAACCAATACCATCCGATTGTACCAATTAATAAAACCGGCACAATAGAGCCCCAAATAGTCATGTTGCTGAGTCGACCTGTGAAGCGATTACCACGGAAGTTCAAAATCGCTGCAAACCACAAAAGCACAATTGTTACTTGGCTTGTTTGTGTTGCATTAAGGTCAACACCAAAGAAAGCTGCGCCATAACCTACGGCAGATACCGCGATGGCGATATTAGCAATGATGAGAGATATGCTGTAAGCATAGCTCGCCATAAAATGTCCAGTTTTACCGAAGCGGTGTTCTGCATAACCGCCCATGCCCCCTCTAATCTGGGAGAACATACCCGCTTGAGCAAAAATATACGCTAACAGAAGCGCACCCACAGCTGTTACGAGCCAAGATAAAACTGAAATAGTACCAACTTGAGCCAAATTAGTTGGTAACATAATGATCCCAGCTCCTAGCATATTGGCTGCTACCATTGTGGTTAGCTGGAATACAGACATTTTTTTAGCGGTGGTTTTCATGTATCAATCCCCTTTCAAAAGGTGAATTTTTTCTCGTCCATAATTCACTTAAATATAATATACCGCTAAGTAAATTCAGTTCGTGCTGTGATGGGCTTGAATGTGAATTTACCGTTGTTATTCTTATTACGAATTAAATAATAACACCTATGAACCCAAAATGAAAGTACTTTATTGGCGGACAAGCATTATTACACGAATTGAATAAATTATAGTTAATTTATCATCTAAAACGAACAGAACTCATTTTAACAATGACAATGTATATTTTTACCCCATTTTCTTCTTTGTATATATGTGATTTTTACTATCTATCACGGTTATAGTTTCGTAGTACAAGACTATTGTTTTCGCGTAGTCCACTGTATACGTACATAAATTTACACCATTTTAATAGTAATTTATCAATTAGAATAACTCTTTTCTAGAAATTATCTATCATTCAAATAAAAAAATCGATATACACATAAGCTTAAAGGTTAATATAAAGCGCTTTAACATAAGACTTATATGTATATCGATCTTAAATTTTCAATGTCACAAAAGCTACTATTACTTTGAATGTTACTCTTGTACAGTATGTGGCCCTAAATCATAACATTAGGCTTACTAAATCAGTTATGCTTGCACAGATTCAACAATTGCTTTCCACTGAGCAATTTGTTTTTCTTCTCCGACGATAACAGCTTTACCATTGTTCCGTTGTCTTTCCACACATTCTGGAGCAGTACCAGAATAGTTATTACGGCCAGCTATGCAAGCTTCGATGGAAATGGCATCAAGGATATCTGCATCAAAATGGTCGGATATAGCTTTAAAATCCTCAACAGATAAATCAAGCAATACGCAACCTTTTTCAATGCAATGATGTACAGCATTACCTACGATTTCATGAGCTTCACGGAATGGAACGCCTTTTTTCGCAAGGTAATCGGCCATATCTGTAGCATTAGAGAAATCATCATCGAGGACAGCTTTCATATGCGCCCCATTGACCTTCATACCACGGACCATAGCCGCATTAATGGACAATGCAAAGTGTACTGTATCGATAGCATCAAAAATGCCCTCTTTATCCTCTTGCATATCTTTGTTATAGGTAAGTGGCAAGCCTTTTAATGTAGTTAATAAACCTAACAAGTGGCCATAGGTACGACCTGTTTTACCACGAACAAGTTCACATACGTCAGGATTTTTCTTTTGTGGCATAATACTAGAGCCTGTGCAGTGAGCATCATCGAGTTCAATAAAATTAAACTCATTGGTAGACCACAAAATCAATTCTTCGCTAAGACGGCTCAAATGCATCATCACAAGAGATGCAAAGGACAAGAATTCAACTACATAGTCACGGTCGGATACGGCATCCATACTATTTTCGTAAATACGAGAAAAGCCGAGTAGCTTTTGCGTATAGGTTTGATCAATACCGTATGTAGAACCTGCTAAGGCCCCTGCACCAAGTGGCATGATGTCTGCGTGTTTAAAGACCATCAACAAACGGTCAAAGTCGCGTTCTAGCATAGAGAAGTATGCCATCATATGATGCCCGAATAATACAGGTTGTGCCCGTTGTAAATGCGTATAGCCAGGCATGATAACATCGCTGTATTTTTCAGCCGTTTCAATGAGGGCTTTTTGCATATCTACGACGAGCTCGCCCATTTCTACTACGGCTTTACGCACGTACATATGTAAATCTACTGCACATTGGTCATTACGGCTACGGCCTGTATGTAAACGACCACCTGCTTCGCCAATATCATCGGTTAAGCGCTTTTCAATATTCATATGAATATCTTCAAGAGCCACGGAGAATGGGAACTCACCTTTATCGATTTGGTCTTTAATCTTTGTTAAGCCCTCAACAATAGCGTCCCGATCTGCGTCGGAGATAATATTTTGTTTTGCTAGCATTGTAGCATGTGCTTTACTGCCTGCAATATCTTCGGCGTACATCCGCGCATCAAAAGCGATAGAGGATGTAAAATCCTCTACCGCTTTATCAGTGCCTTTTGTGAAACGCCCGCCCCACAATTTAGCCATTATTTACCTGCCTTTTCTTTCATCAATGCATTAATTTTAAGAGGTAAACCGAACAAGTTAATGAAACCAGCCGCATCAGCTTGGTTGTATACATCATCTTCTTCGAATGTTACGAAATCTTCGCTGTACAAGGAGTATGGAGAAGTTGCACCAGCAGAGATAATGTTGCCTTTGTACAATTTAAGTTTTACTTCACCAGTTACAGTTTTTTGAGTTTCATCAACGAATGCTTGCAAAGCGTTCATCAATGGTGCGAACCACATGCCATCGTATACAAGTTCAGCGTATTTGTTAGCAATGAGTTCTTTGTAGTGGTATGTAGCTCTGTCGAGGCAAAGGTATTCAAGTTCTCTGTGAGCATACATGATGATGGATCCACCTGGGTTTTCATAAACGCCACGGGATTTCATGCCTACTAATCTATTTTCAACAATATCTACAACGCCTACGCCATAGTGCGCACCGATTTCGTTGAGTTTTTCTAACAATTGTAAAGGAGTACCTTCTTGGCCATCTACTGCTACAGGTACGCCATCTTTGAAGGATACAGTTACATAACCAGCTTCATCTGGAGCTTGTTCAGGAGTATGTGTTACCAAGTACACATCATCTTTAGGAGCATTTGCTGGATTTTCAAGATCGCCGCCTTCATGGGACAAATGCCATACGTTTTGGTCCATGGAATACGGATGGGATTTCGTAGCTACAACTGGAATATCATGTTTAGCAGCATATTCCATGCAGTCTGTTCTGGATTTCAAATCCCATTCTCTCCAAGGAGCGATGATTTTCATATTAGGAGCCAATGCTTTGATAGCAAGTTCGAAACGAACTTGGTCATTACCTTTACCAGTCGCACCGTGAGCGATAGCATCAGCACCTTCTTTTTTAGCAATATCTACAAGGATTTTACCGATTAAAGGTCTAGCGAAGGATGTACCTAATAAATATTTGCCTTCATAAACTGCACCCGCTTTTACTGTTGGCCATACATAATCTTTTACGAACTCTTCTTTAGCATCAACAATGTACGCTTTAGAAGCACCAGATTTGATTGCTTTTTTCTCAACTGCATCATAATCCTCAGGTTGTCCTAAGTCTACGCATACTGCGATAACTTCAGCGCCATAATTTTCTTTTAACCAAGGAATGATAACAGATGTGTCTAAACCACCAGAATATGCGAGTACTACTTTATTTGCTTTACCCATGATAACACCTCATAAAAACTTACTATGTATTTAAACTCATATAATCAATATTATATCAGATAATTGTGAAAGCACCGTGGCATCTAGCTCAACGGTCATTCCCTCTTTCTGACAAAAAATAGTATACACCTGTATAATTATAAATGCAAGCATTATTTTTATTCAATTCAATAATATATTTCGTTTCCGAACTAATCAATTATAAAAAAGCTATATCTAGTAATTTAGCACTAGATATAGCTTCACTTCTTACGATTATCCGTCTGTCCTTACTTGATATCAATAGGTGAAAATTGGTAATCCAAAGCAATCTCGTAGTCAGTTGTTTCAATGGGTTCTTTTACCCTTCCCACTACCAAAGACTTAATTTCATTTATGATGGAATGAAGATTACTTTGTTCCTCACAGATAATAGCTTCAATACGAACATCTAAATCATAAGATCTTGTAATTCTATAATTACCTTTAGAGTAGTCTACATTCTCAAATAGTTCTAATATATTCATCTTAGATATCGCTGCATCAAAAGTATTTATACTATTTAAAATATTATGTTTTATCGTTTTATCTACACCAATAATAGTTTGATTACTAATATGGGGAATTTTATCAACGATATATTTTTCTCTTACTTGCACCCTTAAAGATTCATCTGCCATTAGAATATCTCTATCTAATGCTTTATCCCAAAAGCAATATCTTACAGCCATACAATCATGTTCATCATCGTAATAAACTATCCAGTTTTCTATTTTATTAACATCTGCTTGTTCAATATAAAATATTTCACGAGCATAAGAATCAACAGCAAGTACTTCAGACTTATAGTCTAATCCTCCAGGTCCTCTTAAATAATAAGATATAAAATTCTCCAATCTAAGCATAGCAAACCTAATAATAGGTTTTGCACCTATATAAATAGATAAATAATTACCTTTCTCATACTGCTTTAATTCAACATTATCCAATATTTACACTCCTAATAGTTAAAACTCTCTCTAAATGTGTCTATTATTTAATATAACAAAAGAATCTCTGTTAGCCAATTACCAATCAACTAACAGAGATGTTACTATAGTTATTTAATTATTCGTCCACAAGGCCCAAATCTTGTTTGTATGCATAATCAGCTTCGGCTTGTGTAATCATACCTTGGTCTACCATTTGTTCGAGCACTAGTTTTTGTCGTGCCTTAGCCCCTTTATAGTTCGTATAAGGATCTAAGTAGGATGGTGCATTAGGTAAGGCTGCGAGCATAGCGCTTTGACCTAATGTCAATCGGCTCGGGCTTGTCCCAAAGTAGCCATGTGCTGCTTCGTAGATACCGTAGTAATTGTGACCATAATATACGGTATTTAAATACATGGTGAGGATTTCGTCCTTCGTGTAGTAATGTTCCATTTCACTCGCCAAGATAGCTTCTTCTATCTTACGGCTCATAATGCGTTTTGATGAAAGGAAAAGATTTTTTACTACTTGTTGTGTTATGGTACTGCCACCCTCTACAGTTTCACCAGCAATTGTATTGGTGTAAAAGGCGCGAATGATACCAAGTACATCTATAGCGCCATGCTTATAATATCGCTTATCCTCTATGGCGATGAGTGCATTCTTTGTATATTCTGGAATGACATCTCCCTTTACCCAATGTTCTTTAGAAACACGTTGGTTCAGTGCCGTCTCTACCTTTTCTTTAAAGGTAAATAATCGTATAATACGATCTGTGCGACTAAGGGTATCTTCACCTTGTTCTATGCGTTTTTCAACAGTTGTATGCGCGTTACTTTCACGATCTGTACCTTGAACCCTATGGTATCCATCATATATAAACACGGCCAGTATCATAACTAGCACAAATACCACTAGGTTCCGAAGGTAGCGAAACACTTTCATTGCTTTCACCTATTTCATAAAGGCCCGTAGTATATACCTATAGACAAATTTAAATTCTATATGCATTACAGTACCTTATATACATATACAAACACATTGTGTATTAAATGTATTGTATCACATCAATTAAGAAGAAGATATATATTACAAGGTCTAAATAGATGTGTATAATATAAAATACATGCCATGCTATTTTAAAAGTATATATTTAAATGTACCTTTGAATACAGATATTCACATACATCCATATACAATATAAATCTATATATGTAGATTTAATGCATATTAGGTATACTTATTAAGTTGTATTACAAACTTTACATGGAGTATAATAATAAGGATGATAAAAAACATGCCCATTGGAGGAGTATTATGAAACAATGTATGGATTCAGAAAATCTACATCGTCGATTGCGTAAAATCCTTGGTCAAGTGCAAGCTATTGATCGAATGATTGAAGAAGACATTCCATGCGAAGATGTGTTGAGCCAAATTAATGCAGCTAAGTCTGCACTACATAAAGTAGGTCAAGTAGTCCTTGAAGGGCATATCAACCACTGCGTACGAGATGGTATCGAACACGGTGACGTAGAAAAAACCATTAGCGACTTTACAAAGGCTGTAGAGCGCTTTGCAAACATGGGAAAATAAAGAAGAGGCTAAACCGCCTCTTCTTTTTTTACTTGAAACTACATGCTAATAGTTTTGTAAATTCGCCATATTAAATTAAAGGTAACATTTAATCAAATCAACCAAAACATAAAACATATACAAAAATCATATACATAAAACATATAGATCAATCAGAACCACCCGTAAAACGGGTGGTTTGCTCACGGGCTATAAGCCCGTAGTACTAGGCCAGCGTCTAAAGGCGCTGGCTTTCACTGCGTTCAAGCCGCATAGCCATTGACTCGTAACATTCCCCTTAAAGGGGATATGTATTACTTGCTACCCTTAAAAGGGTCCTCATATTCTTTTACACTAAGTTTATCTTTCATTTGGTCATGTAACTCTTGCTCACGTATATACTTCTTTACGGTAGCCTCATTTAAACCTACTGTACTAACATAATAACCCTCGGACCAAAAGTGCCTATTTCCAAATTTATACTTTAAGTTTGCGTGTTTATCGAACATCATTAGTGCACTTTTCCCC
The DNA here is from genome assembly GCF_900637515.1 of Veillonella dispar. Taxonomy (NCBI): domain Bacteria; kingdom Bacillati; phylum Bacillota; class Negativicutes; order Veillonellales; family Veillonellaceae; genus Veillonella; species Veillonella dispar. The sequence goes on from NZ_LR134375.1 coordinate 1,765,207, forward strand.
TTTAAATATCCCATAAAAGATGAAACTGATATTTTAGGTGGGATTAATACTAGCATATGCACATGATCGGCCATAAGCTCCCCCTCTATAATCTTGACGCCCTTATATTCGCATAAACGTCTCAGTATTTCACGTAAACTATTTCTGTATTGATTATATATAACTTTACGTCTATACTTAGGTGTAAATACTATGTGGTATTTGCATAACCATTTTGTGTGCGCAAGGCTCTGTGTCTTTGTTGCCATATAAAATCACCTTTCTTTTGCATATAATGCGGCTTGAACACCTACATTATACTTAAGCAAGGTGATTTTTTTGTATAACTTTCGTTGCCGCACCCGCATAGCGGGTGGTTTTATGATTCGCGACTACGTCGCGAACCAGTCTAAAGACAATAACAAAAAAGGACTCTACATTCGTAGAGTCCTTTGTATTACCACATTGTATTAGTCGTGGTTAGTTGTTAAGAATTCGCTTAATGCAGCAAGTGCATCGTCTTCGTCAGCACCGTCAGCTGTCAATGTAACGGATGTACCTTTTGTAGCGCCCAAAGTCAATACAGTTAAGATGGATTTAGCATCAGCTGTTTTGCCGTTAGCAGCGATTGTCAATTTGGAAGCATATTTAGCAGCCAATTGTGTGAAAGCTGTAGCAGGACGAGCATGTAAACCAGATTCGTTAGTAATTTCTACTGTTAATTCTTTCATGATAACCTCTTTCTATCTTGATAGGCTGTGCCTATCCCATACGTTCTAATAGATATATTGTATCAATTTCAAGCCTTTCAATTCAAGTATATTGAAAGTTATTTGCTATACAACAGAATTATAGTAAGCCTTTTTCAGCTAGTACAGATTTAGCATAGTCTGTAATTTCTTCTGCTGTATCTATGGAAAGTGCTTTATTAGCCACGTCTTCACATTCTGCTTTAGAAACAGAGCGCAAGATTTTCTTAATAAGTGGTATAGAAGACGCTGTCATGGAGAATTCGTCAAGGCCTAAACCCAATAAAATCATTGTAGCCACAGGATCACTAGCGAGTTCACCGCACATACCTGTAAATTTACCTTGTTCATGGCTCGCATCGATAACATGTTTGATAAGACGTAATACGCCTGGATGCAATGGTTGATATAGAGAACCAATAGATTCATTCATACGGTCTACGGCCAAAGTGTATTGGCATAAATCGTTGGTACCAATACTGAAGAAGTCTACGTATTTTGCCAAGATTGGAGAAATAACAGCCGCCGCTGGTACTTCGATCATAATACCAACCTTAATATTCTTATTGAATTCTTTGCCTTCAGCTGTAAGTTCTGCCTTACATTCTTCAAGCATAGCATTCGCTTGTTTCACTTCTTCTACGGAAGCGATCATAGGGTACATGATATGAATATCACCAAAGGCACTAGCGCGCAATAACGCACGCAATTGTACTTTGAAGATATCTGGGCGGTTCAAGGAAATACGAATGGCACGGTAACCAAGGAATGGATTCATTTCCGTTGGCAAATCAAGGCATTTCAACTCCTTGTCACCACCGATATCCATGGTACGAATGATAACAGGCTGTCCCTGCATATCTTCTGCAACCTTTTTATATTCTTCGAACTGTACATCTTCTGCTGGCAATTCATCATTTTCCATGTACAAGAATTCTGTACGGTATAAGCCGATACCTTGTGCGCCCATTGTAAGAGCACGTTTAGCATCTTTAGACTTACCGATATTGCCAAATAATTCTACATGATGACCATCTGTAGTCTTAGCTTCAAGATTGGCAGATTCGCGTAGGCGTTTTAATTCCTCTTGGTAAGCAGTAGCTTGATTTGTATATTCAGCCCAATCCGCATCAGATGGATTTGTTTCGACAATACCATCTGTACCAAGTACAACGGCTTTCTCGCCATCAACAAAGCCTTCAATATCACCAACGCCCATAACGGCAGGAATTTCCAATGTACGTGCCATGATAGCCGCATGAGATGTAGGGCCACCAGCAGCTGTTACAATGCCTTTTACAACATTTTTATCTAGAGATGCCGTATCGGATGGCGCCAAATCATGAGCCACCAATATAACCTCCCCAGAAATATGGGATAAGCCACGAGGGTTCATACCTAACATATTGCGCATCAAACGATCACCGATATCTTTGATATCTGCACCCCGTTCGCGCATGTATGGATCTTCCATACCGAGGAAGATATTGGCAAAGGTTTCAATGGTTTGAGCTGTAGCCGCTACAACGTTAGTATGGCTAGACTCAACGAGGGATTTAATACCATCAGATAAAGATGGGTCTTGAGCAATTTGCATATGTGCTTCAAAAATAGCCGCCTCTTCAGGGCCCATTTCTTTCAAAGCCTTTTGACGGATTGTATCCAATTGCTTTAAGGTAGATGCCATAGCAGCAGCAAACTTACCAATTTCCGCTTCTACCTGATCCTCTGCTACAGTGTAATCAGGAATGACAATTTCCTCTTGAATATATCTATATACATTGCCTACTGCAACGCCACGAGATCCAGAAATCCCTTGAATTCGCATGTGTGTTCCTCTTTCTATTACGATAAACTACATTACTCTTTATTTTATCATTTCTACGGTAAACAATAAAGTAATAGAGCCCTATATATCCGCCTTTCAGGTTGTCCCACGTGGGTTAATTTTTACCTCATGTTCATATTTCTCAACCGTCTTAATACGTACTATAACAAGTACTTTAAAAGGAGGTCATTTTTTGCTTATTTTTACTTTAATTTTATAAAGTTACACCCCATAATTGAAAGCCATTTATGATATAATAATATAGAATATATAATAATATACATATGAGACTTTCACGGGCTTCATGGTGAAAGTCTTACTTATTGATAGGAGACTTTATGAAATTAACAAAAATGCATGGTCTTGGCAATGATTTTATCCTCTTTGCCGACCCTCAAGGTGCTAACAAGGACTATACTGATTTAGCCATTCGCCTTTGCGATCGTCGTACAGGCATTGGCGCTGATGGTTTAGTTATTGTTGTACCATCTGACACATGTGATGTGCGCATGCGCATCATCAACTCCGATGGCAGTGAAGCTGAAATGTGCGGCAATGGTATTCGATGCTTTGCCAAATACGCTTACGAACACGGAGAAATTACAAAAGAAACTTTCACCATCGAAACATTAGCAGGTATTATGAAGCCAACCTTAACCATCGAAAATGGTGTGGTTACACTCGTCACAGTAGATATGGGCAAGCCATTCTTTAACAGTAAAGATGTACCTATGAATGTAGACATGGATAAGGTCATCGACGTAGACATCGATGTAAATGGCGAAACTGTAACAGTGAGCTCCGTATTGCTCGGCGTACCGCACACAGAGGTTTACGTAGAAGACATTACAAAGGCCCCCGTTACGACACAAGGCCCAATCCTTGAAAAACACGATGCATTCCCATCCAATACAAACGTTAACTACATTGAGGTAGTAAACGACAAACACATTAAGGTTCGCACATGGGAACGCGGTGCTGGTGCTACACTAGCATGTGGTACAGGCTCTTGTGCCTCTGCCGTTATGTCCTTTGAAAAAGGCTTAACAGGTCGCGAAGTAGACGTAGAGCTTTACTTAGGAACATTGCATATTTCATACTTGGAGGATGGCACGGTGCTTATGACAGGCCCTGCTGAGGAAGTCTTCGAAACAGAACTTCCTATCGATTAAGATGAAGTGGTTACAACTCATATTAAATGCGTTTCTAAAGTATCAACAAGGCCGTTCAATGATGCCGAAAAATACAGAGCCCCTCATAGGCTTACTTCTATCCATACTCGTCATCATCATCGCCGTAGCTAATAGCATTGCCATCGGTTACGCCTTGATTGTGGTATGGTGCATTATGGCTTATGTGTTCTACCGCAAAGGGTACCAACCAAAGGAACTACTAAACCTATCATGGACAGGTGCTAAAACCTCCATTGTGGTGATGCAAATATTCCTGCTCATCGGTTGGCTCATCGCCATGTGGCAAGCTGCAGGCGTTATCCCTATGATTATCGCCACAGGCATCGACTTGATTGATCCTTCTATCTTTATCGCTTGTGCCTTTTTATTAACAGCACTAGTGAGCATGCTGTTAGGAACTGCCCTTGGCACTGTGGGTACCATAGGTATTGTACTCATTACGATGGCAAGAGCTGGTAATATTCCAGAGAATATCGTAGCAGGTGCCATCATTGCTGGCGCTTACTTTGGGGATCGGAATGGTTCTTTATCGTCTAGCGCCTCTCTCGTAGCAGCCTTAACTCATACAAAGGTATCGACTAACATTCCTATTATGTTTAAGGATGGTCTACCAGCACTTGTTATTTCTACAGTGCTCTACCTAATACTATCCCAGTGGTTCCCTCTCAACTATGCAAATAGCTTACTGTCTGATACGATCCACTTTGTGTTCAACATCGATTGGACCTTGTGGATTCCTGTGATCATCGTCATTGGTCTGTTACCTTTGAAAGTATCTATCCGTTGGCCTATCGGCCTTAGTGCATTAGCAGCGGCAATTTTGGCTTATACCAATCAGGGCGCTACCCTTTCTGATTTAGGCTGGTATACCTTAACAGGCTTTGAACTACCACATTATAATCCACTAGCAGATATCATTCACGGCGGTGGCTTACAAACGATGTTCATCCCTACCCTTTCCATTTTTATGGCAACTGCCATTTCTGGCATGCTCGAAGGGGTTGGCTTCTGGAACGATATTCGACAACTATTAGAGCGAGCAAAAACACGAAGCGATGTATTTGCTGCAAACGTAGGTCTTGCCTTTTTAACAGGTGCTGTAGGTTGTAGTCAAGCTATTGCAGTAGTGATGACCCACTCTATTATGCGCATTACCTACGCACAACGAGGCATTCAGGACGAAGATGTGATGCTCGACTTTGAAAATAGTGGCATCGTCATTGCTCCATTACAACCATGGAACATCGCTGCCTACGTACCTGTAGTTATGATGGGTACTAGCACCGCTGGCTATGTACCATTCGCCTTCTTCCTATACCTCGTACCGCTCCTTTACTGGTTACGACTACGGAATCAAGATCAACCAATTATACGTTAATTACAAAATCAATCAAATTTACACTAATTACAAGATTAACCAATCATAGGCTAATTCATTTATCTTAAAGGGGAATTTGTATGATTTACACCATTACCTTTAACCCAGCCCTCGATTATATCGTACGTCTTGATCAACTCAAGACGGGCACCATTAATCGCACCACACAAGAGTACGTTCTCGGTGGCGGCAAGGGTATCAACGTATCCATCGTGCTCAACAACCTAGGCATGGATACAACGGCACTCGGTTTCATTGCAGGCTTTACAGGGGAGGAAATCGTAACACAACTGAACCAATTCGGTGTGAAAGAAAATTTCATCCGTCTTCGCGAAGGTTTAACTCGCATCAATGTTAAGGTGAAAGCCTCTGACGAAGAAACAGAAATTAACGGCCGTGGTCCCATCATCGCAGACGACGAACTAGAAGCCCTCTACAAACAGCTCGATACATTAACTGAGCAGGATACTTTGATCCTTGCAGGTAGCATTCCTTCTAGCTTACCAAGCGATATGTACGAACTCATTATGGAGCGCTTACAACATAAAAATATTCGCATTGTGGTAGATGCTACGAAAGACTTACTCACACGGGTCTTGCCATATAAACCGTTTTTAATTAAACCAAATAATCACGAGCTTAGCGAAATCTTTGGTCGTACCCTTTCCACAAAGGATGACCTCGTAGAGGCAGCTAAGGCATTACAAGAGAAAGGCGCACAACATGTGCTCATCTCCATGGCTGGTGATGGAGCTATCTTGGTCGCTGCTGACGGTACGGTATATACGAGCCCTGCCCCTAAGGGTACACTCGTAAATTCCGTAGGCGCCGGCGATTCCATGGTGGCTGGCTTTATTACAGGCTTTGAAAAAACAGGTGACCTACAAGAGGCGCTCTACTGGGGCATCTCTAGTGGCTCTGCCTCCGCTTACTCTGAAAATCTCGCTACACTGACAGAAGTAGAAGCATTACTTTCACAAGTACGAGTTAACTAGTTTTACATTTTATTTGCATCAAGGAGTACACATATGCAAATCACTGATTTATTAAAACCTCAATCCGTCCTGCTAAATGCGGACCCTGTTACAAAGGCTGACGCTATTTATACCTTAGGCGAGTTAATGGAAAAAGGCGGTAACCTCATCGACAAAGGTGAGTACTTAGCAGCCGTTTTCGCTCGTGAGGAATCTGGCTCTACCGGCCTTGGTGACGGCATCGCTACACCACATGCTAAGTCCGCAGGCGTAAAAGAAGCAGGCCTAGCAGCTATGGTTGTGCCTCACGGCGTAGACTTCGAAGCACTCGACGGTCAACCATCTCGTTTATTCTTCATGATTGCAGCTCCAGAAGGCGCAGCTGACACTCATGTAGAGGTATTGAGCCAATTAGCTATGATGGTTATCGACCCAGATTTCAAAGAAGCCCTCATCGCTGCTCCAACTGTAGAACGTTTCTTGGAGCTCGTAACAGCGAAAGAGCAAGGCAACTTTGATCCATCTGTAGAAGGCTTTATTAAACAACCTGAACCTCAAGAAGCACCAAGCCTCACTGATACTATTGAAGAAAAAGCTACAGAAGCTATCGAAAAAGTAGCTCCTAAAATTTCTGTAGATAATCCTCACTATGAAGTATTAGCCGTTACAGGTTGTCCTACAGGCATCGCGCACACCTACATGGCTGCGGAGTCCTTAGAGCGCAAAGCTAAAGAAATGGGCATTTCCTTAAAGGTTGAGAAAAACGGTGCATCTGGCGTAAAAGATGCGCTTACAGCAGAAGAAATTGAACATGCCAAATGCATTATCGTCGCTTCTGACCGCCAAGTAGAAATGGCTCGCTTCGATGGCAAGCCTATGATTCAAACAAAGGTAGCTAACGGCATCAATAAAGCAGAAGAATTATTGCGTGAAGCTACAGCTGGAACAGCACCTGTATATCATGCCTCTGCAGCTGACCGCGAATCCGCTGAAATCGCTGCTAGCGCATCTGACAGTGTAGGTCGTCAAATCTACAAACACTTGATGAACGGCGTATCTCACATGTTGCCATTCGTTATCGGTGGCGGTATCTTGATTGCCCTTGCATTCTTGTTCGATACATTCGATCCTGCGAATCCTAAAAACTTCGGTTCTGGTACACCTTTATCTGGCTTCTTAATGCAAATCGGTGGCGCATCCTTTGGCTTCATGTTGCCAGTGCTAGCTGGTTACATTGCTATGAGTATTGCTGATCGCCCAGGTCTTGTAGCTGGTTTCGTTGGTGGCTTATTGGCTAACCAAGGTGGCTCTGGTTTCCTTGGCGCATTAATCGCCGGCTTTGCAGCAGGTTATTTAGTATTATTAGTAAAAAAATTAGTATCTGGTTTGCCTCAAGCGTTAGAAGGTACAAAACCAGTTCTCTTCTATCCTGTACTTGGTGTATTGTTCATAGGTCTTGCCATTACCTTCGTAATCAACCCTCCTGTATCTGCACTTAACCACTGGTTAATGGACTCCTTGCAATCCATGGGTACTACTAGCCGCATATTGTTAGGTCTCATCTTTGGTGCTATGATGTCCGTTGATATGGGCGGTCCTGTAAACAAAGCGGCTTACGTTATCGGCACTGGCGCACTTGCTACTGGTGAATATGGTATTATGGCGGCTGTAATGGCAGGTGGTATGGTTCCTCCGTTGGCAATCGCTCTTTGTACTACATTCTTCCCTAGCCGCTTCACAGAAGCAGAACGTAAATCTGGTATTACAAACTATATTATGGGTCTTTCCTTCATCACAGAAGGGGCTATCCCATTTGCAGCGGCGGATCCAGTTCGCGTATTACCAGCTTGCATCATCGGTGCTGGTACAGCTGGTGCATTGTCCATGTTCTTCGAATGTACATTACGCGCTCCACATGGCGGTATCTTCGTAGTACCAACAATCGGTAACCCACTTCTTTACCTTGCATCCATTGCAATCGGCTCCGTTATCGCTTGCATCATCTTGGCACTATTAAAACCAAGCTTGAAAAAATAATCTCACAATTAAATCATCCAGCTCAATCATTTATAAATAATTAGTTGATGACCAATTGTCTATTGTGAAAGCTAGCGAAATACTAAAATACAGAAAATTGTACATATAATAAAATAATAATTAGTACATATAGCAAAAGGACTAGAACTCCTAGAGTTCTAGTCCTTTTCTTATGTAACACTATCGGATTACATCATCATAAAATACGCCAAATACTTTCTTGAAAACTCGATTTGCAACGTGATAGCTTTCAAAATCAAAGTCTGTAGGTGTTAAGAAGGTAACATGCTCATACCCTTTATAACCTGGTTGTGTAGGTTTACTTTCACCATGCAGCGTGTAATCCTGTTGAGCCTTAACAGTACCAACAATTCCAGAATCATCCATTTTTATATTCCATATTTCACCTAAATAGAAATCCGGAAATTGTTGTTTAAACTCTGGCATTTTGGCTACTAAATTCGCAAAAGAATAATTTAAGTTATAGTCATAATGAATGGTGTATTCTCGAATCAAATTAGACGAAGGCAATACAACATAAATCTTAGCCTCTATACTTTTGGTACTATCACTTGTAGACACATCTTTGACTGTACTCAACTCAATGTATTTACCATCTCCACCACCAGTATCACCTTTAGATATAATATGTTCAAAACGACTCGTATCTCGTAATTCAACATTAGAAACGGCTTTCACAGAAGTAAAAGACACGCACCATACGCATAAGATGGCCATAATAAATAAGAAACGTTTCATATGGCACCTCATTTCAAGACAATATCATCAAAATGTTGCTGATAAGCAACGACAAACATGGCATCTGCTATGGCGAAGAGATCCTGATCCGAACGACTACGGTCAAGCGGTCGTAATTGATGTAGCAATCTAGCTGGGCTATTAACCACAGTGCCATCCCAAGTGTATCGTTTGACCGCTTGTAACTCAATCTGTATACCAGAATCATCTTGTGCAGCCTTAATAACAGCATACATAGCTGGCGACGGTTTTACACTCTGCTGGGCTTGTATTAAGCTAGCCAAGGAATAATTCGTATCATAGGTAGCAGTCAATTCATATTCTGTAATAGCCCAATCACGAGCACGTTCGTCTACAGAATAAACAGTACCTTTCAATTTATAATGTGGTGCTGCATATTCTAGAGACTCTACAGAATAGGTATTTAAAAAGAATACATCCCTATTACTTGAACCATCACCATAAGAATATGTTTTTTCATACACATTTTTAAACTGTGGTGATCCATTCAACTCATTAATCGATATAGCTTGTGTCTGTATGGTGAAAGTTCCTAGCACCATACACGCTAGTAAGATTTTTCTAAGCATACTCTCTCCTTTATAATTGAAAGTCAATCAAATTACCAAAAGCATATCATATATTACGGAAATATGTACATATAATAAAAAACTACTTCAAATCATTAGAAGCAATATGTAATATTCTATGCACTTTAAATTTATTTATATTTTCCTATTCTCATCTTCTTTACACCCATCCAGTATTCATCTATATTTTCATAAATTGTACAAATATATCGATTTATGTTAAACTATATAAATATAAATAAATTTTAAAATTATAAATTATTATTTGAAATCTAGTTCGGAGAGTAATTCATGAAATCATCTAGGAAACGTAAGGTTACCGCTGCATTTTTTGCAGCTGCAGCGTTGGGTGGTGTTGCCCACGCAGCCCCTACCCTCAATATGAATGATTTGGTAGGTTCGAACACTACCACTGAATCAACGACGCAAGGTACTACAAATGTAGCAACCCCAGTCGTGCGACCTATGGCTACTCAGCCTACCCCTGCAACTACACAACCAATAGTTGTTGCACCACAACAGGCAGCCGTAAAACCTATACAGGCACAACCAATGGCTCCGGTTCGCGTAGCACCACCTCAAATGGTTCCTACACAAGCACAACCGGTAATGCAAACACAACAAGTTATGCAACCAAGTGCTACCACACAAGCGGATCCAAAGGTAACACCTTTAATTCCCCGTGTACGTCCAGTACCGGTAAACGATATAGCAAAAGCTTTATCTGATCAACAAAGAGCCGTTTCACAGCCACAATATGTTGTTAATAAACAAACTAATGCTGTAATGGAACCAACATTGGCTATGCATAGCTTGATGAATGTACAACGTAAAACTGAACCTGTTACAGTACAAAAACAAGTTGATGGCAAACAGCAAGTACAAACGACACAGGTACAACGTACTCCTGTAATGGTTCAACAAGAATCTACAACACCTTTAGTTATTGCTAATACAACTCAAACTAAAGCCGTTGTAGCAAAACAAAAGTTAACTATTCGAGATATTCAACGTGCAGAACGTGAAAGATTAGCTCAACTAGCAGCTGAAGAAGCAGCACAACAATCAGGTGCAAATCAAGTTGATCAGCAAATGGTTGCGCAAAAGCAAGCTGAAGCACAACGTCAAGCGGTAATTCTAGCAGAACAACAACGTCAAATGGCTATGCAGGCAGAACAGCAACGCGTAGCACAACAACAAGCCGAGGCGCAACGTCAAGCGACTATGCAAGCCGAACAACAACGTTTGGCGGCTCAACAAGCTGAGACTCAACGCCAAGCGGCTCTAAGAGCTGAGCAAGAACGTATTGCCGCGGAGCAAGCTGAACAAGCTCGTATCGCAGAAGCTCAACGTCAAGCTGCAGAACAAGAACGTCTTCGTATCCAAGAAGAACAACGCCGTATTGCAGCGCAACAACAAGCTGAACAACAACGTTTGGCAGCTCAACAAGCTGAAGCTCAACGTCAAGCGGCTTTGCAAGCTGAACAACAACGTTTAGCTGCAGAGCAAGCTGAAGCTCAACGACAAGCGGCTTTGCAAGCTGAACAACAACGTATTGCTGCAGAGCAAGCTGAGGCTCAACGTCAAGCAGCTATGCAAGCGGAACAACAACGTATCGCTGCAGAGCAAGCTGAGGCTCAACGCCAAGCTGCCTTAAAAGCTGAACAACAACGTATTGCTGCTGAACAAGCTGAAGCTCAACGTCAAGCTGCTATACAAGCAGAGCAACAACGTTTAGCTGCTCAACAAGCTGAACAAGCTCGTATCGCTGAAGCTCAACGCCAAGCTGCCTTAAAAGCTGAACAAGATCGCATTGCAGCTCAACAAGCAGAGCAACAACGTATCGCTGCAGAACAAGCTGAAGCTCAACGCCAAGCGGCTTTGCAAGCAGAACAACAACGTATTGCAGCAGAGCAAGCTGAAGCTCAACGACAAGCTGCCTTAAAAGCTGAACAAGAGCGTATCGCAGCAGAGCAAGCTGAACAACAACGTATTGCTGCCGAACCAGCTAAAGCTGAACGTGAAGCAGCAATCAAAGCAGAACAAGATCGCATTGCTGCACAACAAGCAGAAATGGCAAGACAAGTTGCCATCAAAGAAGAGCAAGAACGTTTAGCTGCCGAGCAATTAGCAAAAGAAGAAGCAGAGGCTGCTGCTAAAGCACAAGCTGAATCTGCTGCTAAGGCTCAAGCTGAAGCAGAGGCAAAAGCTAAAGCTGAAGCGGAAGCCGCCGCTAAAGCTCAAGCTGAAGCAGAGGCAAAAGCTAAAGCTAAAGCTGAAGCGGAAGCTGCCGCTAAGGCTCAAGCTGAGGCAGAAGCAAAAGCTAAAGCCGAAGCTGAGGCACAAGCTAAAGCTCAAGAAAATAAATTACCTCAATCTTATGTAGATGCTCGTAATGAAGCTTCCACAAAAGGTGCTGGTGTAACGGAAGATAAAAATATTCTTTCTCAACCAATGGAACCACCATTACAAGCCGATACATCTGCGAAGATTAGCCTTGCTTTCGACGTGAAAAATTACGAATCCATGTCTACTACAGTAGATAATAAGGAAATCAAATATCGCGCCTTCGAATATATCCCTTACGTGGCTAATCCAATCGATATCGATCAACAGTACATGAACATTTATGTACCAGAAGAATACTTCAACAATGGCACTGTAAATGGTTACAATACGCAAACAGCCCCTATCTTCATGCCAAATGCGGTAGGTGGTTATATGCCAAGCCAAGCTATGACTCCAAAAGTGGAAAATGGCAAACCTAATAGTGTTCTTTACGCATTATCCCGTGGCTATGTAGTAGCTTCCCCGGCTACCCGTGGTCGTACAAATAAAGCATCCGATGGCAACTTTATCGGTAAAGCGCCTGCAGTTATTGTTGACTTACAAGCTGCAACAGCATACTTACATGCTAACGATTCCACAATGCCAGGTAATGCAAATCGTATCATCACTAATGGTACAAGTGCTGGTGGTGCTGTATCCTTATTGCAAGGTGCCACTGGTAACAACTCTGACTTCCAACCATATTTACAAGCATTAGGTGCTGCTACAGCGGCAACCAATGTATATGCAGTTTCTGCCTATGCGCCTATTACAAACCTTGATGCGGCTGATATGGCCTATGAATGGAGCTATAAAGGTATTACATCTTTCAATAAAGTAACGATGGGCCAAGGCGAATTGCCTCAAGCCAACGTAGGTGGTAATACAGCTCCTCCGCAACGTACAATGCAACGTGTAAACTTGAATGCTGATGATGTAGCATACTCTAACTTACTAAGTGAACACTTCCCAGAATACGTAAACAATTTACAATTGCATGACTCTATGGGGCGTGTATTGAAACTAGATAAGAATGGCAATGGTACTTTCAAAAATTATGTGAAAGCATTCATCATCGATGCAGCTAATAAAGCACAAGCTAAAGGTACTGATTTATCTAAACATACATACTTTGTACGAGATAATAAAACAGGCGATATTAAAGATATTAACTGGGAAGCTTATAATCAATTTGTAAGTCGTTCTAAAGCACCAGGTGCATTCGACTCCCGTTCTAATGACTCTGGCGAGAATAGCCTATTCGGTACAAGTGCTACAGATAATAATCACTTTACAATTACTGCTGCATTACACGATACAACACCTAACCAAGATGTATACGTAGAAAATGCTAAAATCGTTACTATGATGAATCCAATGAACTATCTCGGTTCTCCAGCAGCGACAAATGCACGCTACTATCGTATTCGCTATGGTACAGCTGATAGCAATACATCCGTAGCCATCCCATTGATTGTAGGTACACGTGCTCAAAACCTTGGGTACAACGTAGATATGGCAACACCATTTGATGTAGACCATTCTGGCGACTACGATTTAGACGAATTATTCAACTGGATGGACAATATCGTTAAAAACGGTAGATAATAATAACTAAATACATACCATAACAAAAAAGGAGCTACCTAATAGCTCCTTTTTCTTATATAAAATTGTAACATTAAAAAAAAGCCCCTCTACCGAGGGGCTCTACTATCTTAGGAAAGCCAGATTATTGCTTTCACTAATCATATTCTATTATACTTCTGGGAATAATGCAGTGGACAAGTAGCGTTCACCTGTATCAGGAAGAATTACTACGATGTTTTTGCCTTTATTCTCAGGACGTTTAGCCAATTCTTGAGCAGCCCAAAGAGCAGCACCAGAGGAAATACCAACTAGGATACCTTCTGTATGACCAAATGCTTGAGATGTAGCAAATGCATCATCATTAGTTACTTGGATTACTTCATCATAAATGGAAGTATCTAAAGTATCAGGAATGAAGCCAGCGCCTAAGCCTTGGATTTTGTGAGGACCAGGTTTGCCATTGGACAATACTGGGGAATCAGTTGGTTCAACAGCCACAATTTTTACGTCAGGGTTTTGTTCTTTTAAATAACGACCTGCACCAGTCAAAGTACCGCCTGTACCAACACCAGCTACGTAGATATCTACTGTACCATCTGTATCTTGCCAGATTTCAGGACCAGTTGTTTTATAGTGAATTGCTGGGTTTGCTTGATTTACGAATTGACCCGCCTCGATGGCACCAGCTGTAGCTGTTACGATTTCTTTAGCTTTTGCAATAGCACCTTTCATGCCAAGAGAGCCATCAGTCAACACGAGTTGAGCACCATAGCCAAGCATCAATTTACGGCGTTCGATGGACATTGTTTCTGGCATTACGATTACAACTTTATAGCCAAGAGCAGCACCAACAGCGGATAAACCGATACCAGTGTTACCAGATGTAGCTTCTACGATTGTACCACCTGGTTGTAATTCACCAGATTCAACAGCTGCTTGAATAATTGCTGCAGCAATACGATCTTTAACAGAGCCACCTGGATTAAAGTATTCCAATTTAGCAAAAATATTTGCATCTGCGCCATATTTTTTACCAAAACGTGTAGCTGCCAACAAAGGTGTTTTACCAATTAATTCAACGAAAGATTTTGCAATATTAGACATAATAGTTACTCCTTATTAAATAGAACCATCCCAATTATCATATTTTGTATCAAGTTTAGCGTAAGTTCCATCAATTACATCTTGAAGAGTTACGTTTTCTAGATAATCATGAATATAGTTTTGTAATCCCGCCCAGAAACCAACAGTTCTCTCATTGATTACTGTATCAGTACTCACCCCTTCATCAAGAGTGGAGATAATAGCCATGGATTCTTCCGTGGCAAGCAAAATTTCAATAATAGTGTACTCTTTAGGGCTTTTAGATAAGCGATAGCCTCCGTATTTACCACGAATACTATCCACTAGGTTAGCGGCACCCAAACGAGCCACAATACCCTCAAGGTATTTCTCAGATATACCTTGTCGTTCTGCAACGGATCGCAAGGAAACCGGTTTATCCTGACCTTGCTCTGCTAAATCGATGAGAACCATCAATGCATAGCGACCTTTTGTGGAAATCCTCATATATCTTGCCTCTCTTTGTAAAAGTTAGTGCTAACACACCCCATGTTATAAAGCACTTATCCTACTTCATTTATAAAACCTTGTGTATCACTAGGAATTAATTTCATTATAGACCACTAAATCTAAAAATGCAAGAACTTATTTCCTACTTTTACAAGGGGGTATTTAAAACCCTTATATTTATTGGCCTAAGCCTATATTATTGATTTATTTTATTTTATTCTATTATTAGACTAGCAATCACACATATCGATACATTAACTATTTTACATAACACAAAAGGACTAGCCCGAAGGCCAGTCCTTTTGCGTATAGTTTGTAGTTTGTTATATGAGGTTTACCATGATGAATTGGAGAGGGTTCATCTGGTATTGGGACTTACCGTATCGTCAGGAAAACGATGCGCGCCCGTTTTGTCATTTGAGGAGTTGTCTAGATTATTCTAGCGTTTAAGTTATTTCTAAATTAGATTTTACCTACGAGATCAAGACCTGGTTTCAATGTGTCTTTACCTGGTTTCCAACGTGCAGGACACACTTGGTCACCATGTTTTGCTACGAATTGAGCCGCTTGTACTTTACGAACCAATTCTTCAGCAGAACGGCCGATACCCATGTCATGGATTTCAGCTGTACGAACGAAACCTTCTGGATCTACTACGAATGTACCACGGTAAGCCATAGCGGATTCTTCTTGGAATACGTCGAAGAAATCAGCTAATTCATGTTTTTTATCAGCTAACATGTAGTACTCGATTTTATTAATGCTTGGAGAAGCATCAGACCATGCTTTGTGAACGAATTCAGAGTCACAAGATACGGAGTAAACTTCGCAACCTAGTTCTTTCAATTCTGCATAAGAGTTTTGTACGTCTTCTAATTCTGTAGGGCAAACAAATGTGAAGTCTGCTGGATAGAATACGAAGATGGACCATTTGCCCAACACATCTGCAGTACTAACTTTTACTAATTCAGGTTTTTTGAAAGCATCTAGAGTAAATTCAGGAAGTTGTTTACCAATAATAGACATGTTATGTCCTCCTTAATTGAGTTCTAATGTAACAGTTATATTATTATCGGTGTACTTATCACCAAATCTATATCTATCTTTGTCTATATAATAACAAATATCATTCAAGATTGCAAGTGTTATTTTTAAATTTATCGATATATTTTTCAAGTTTTTTCGATATAAATAAAAAAGAAGAAAGATGCTCATTTCTGAGCATCTTTCTTCTTTTTACGTACTACAACAAATTTACTGCTTATAGCATGATCAAAGGATATTAGTCCCGCTAGGTTAGCAACACCTCGTCGTGCTATATGCCCCCTACATGAATTTGTAAGAACTTTTCATATTGAAAATAAACAAAAATGTTGAAATATAGCTGATTTTAGGGAAATACTTTTAGGTATTTTCAATGTCAGGATTTAAAAATGGGGCAAAAGTGGGGCAAAAACGAATGACTCACATTTGGTTTGAAAACCTATAATACCTAATGATTATGCCATACTAGATATATAGTGTTGTTATAAATAAATGTCAGTGCGAGTTCAAATCGGAGGATAAAATGGAAAAACAAATTAATGAAAAAAGGCCTTGGTTCCCAAAGCTTTTTTTATGTTATAATCTCATTAAAATATCCCCCAGTTAGATTTGGAATATTTTTTATTCTGTGTCACATAAAAATAAATAAAATGACTAGCTATAGCTAGAGCAAAAATGGTTGCAACACTCAGCACTATTATAGGATTAGAAGCGAAAACCAAAGCCAGAATCAAGGCAACCAGATAGAGTGTCGCTTGGATACAGTAGTAACTTTTCGAATAGCTAAGATAGTGTTTGTTATAGGGCCCATTTGCTAGGACAGCAGCTTGGAAGAGGCCAATTCCGATATAAAAGAAGCTGATTGAAGCGAGAAGATTAGCTTCAGGATTCAGAAGAAAACCCATCGCAACTGTCATCAACATAAGCCCAATGAAAATAGGATAGTGACTGTAAATTTGAAATAGTCCCTTTTGATTAGATTTTTCATCAATAGCATGGTCAAATTCACCAAAATAAAACAGGAACAGAGAAAGCATGATAATGAAATTTAGAACCGAATAAATCGAGAAACTCTCGGCTGTAAAGAAGCTAACTAGATTAATAACCATCTCTCCAAACGTAATAATGACAAGAAGGGAGACGCGCTCGATTATATGGGGAAGATTTACCTGGAAATGCTCATCTTTAGTAATCAAGAAAATTGGCACAATAAATGTTAGCAGAATACTAGCAATAAAGATATAGACTCCAACGTAAATAGGAAAAAGAGCTGCCAGATAGGCTCCTAAACTTTGTAGACCTGTTAACCATAGAAAACCTTTGATACTTTCCCGATTAGCATTATCGGTTGATTCTCTAAAAAATTCAACCAAATATTGAAAAAATAAGGTAAGGGTTAATGTGCCAACAGCCCAACAGGTATGATAGTACCATTGTTGCCAATTGTATCCAATCATATTGGATATAAAGAGCAGAAGTCCCATGTTGATAAACATGATTACCATATTAAATAACGAGTTCTTTCCATAGCGATTGGTATAAATGGTTTGAATCATCCAGGAATTGATGATAACCATGACAGAGATGAAGAAATCAAGTAAAGAATCCCAAGACAAAACAACGCTATGAAGAGGGTGAATTAAAGCAGTTGCTTTTGAAATTGCAAAAACAAAAACTAGGTCATAATAAAGTTCTGAAAATTCTACACGTTTATGTTTAATAAGAGTTGTCATCTTAAGTCCTTTCTATTTTAGAAGTACTATTTATTATAACAGAAAATGGTAATGAAAGAGAACGAGATGCTTAAATAACTTCATGTGACGCGAATTGTCAAAACCTTGGAGCACATTTTCACGTACCAGCTTACAGGCGGAGGGTTTGACGATTGATAATGAAGAATAAGATTATACAATAGAAAAAGCGAGCCTATGATCTGCACCCATTTTCTTGGACAGATATAATTAAGCTACTTTTTGGGAATGAGTTCGGTATTCTACCGGACTCATTCCTTTTAATTTGAGCTTAATGCGTTCCTTATCTGATTTTTGGGTTGAATCTATTTGTGTTTTAATTTCTTTCTTAGTCTTCATAGGTGATCTACCTTTAGGCTTGGGTTGCAACCCAAAAATTCCGTCATCTAAATACCGCTTTTGCCATGCTGCAATTAGACTAGGGTTGTCTAAATTAAATAATTCTGCTGTTTCTTTAAAGGATAACTTATTTTTCCACCTAGTTTCAAGAACTTTACGTTTAAAACCTGCTGAAAATACTTGTTTACTAATTTTATGGTCCAAATTATGACTAAGGTTAAACTTGTATATCCAGTTTCTTACAGTACTTTCAGGAATTGAAAGCTCCGTAGCAATTCTAAAGGGGCTTAATCCTTTTTCAAAAAGGCTAATGACTTTTTCTTTAACTTCTTTTGTGTATTTCGACATAAAAAACTGCGCCTCCAAAAATTGTGTCCAATTTTTGGGGTGCAGTTCATCATTTCTGAGCATCTTTCTTCTTTTTACGAACTACAATAGATTTACTACTTACAGTAGAATGATCAAAAGCGATTAAACCCGCTATATTAGCAAGCCCTCTCCGTGCTATGTGACCAGTTGTAGATTGTTCTTTTCCAGATTTACCATATACAAACTGCTCTAGTTTGAGTGCAGCTAATATAAAGATACCTATAATAGATAAAATGGATCCCATTTCTATTCTCTATTTTTTAAGTTCCAAAATCGCATCTACGAAGCCGCGGAATAATGGATGTGCATTATTCGGACGGGATTTAAGTTCTGGATGCGCTTGTGTACCGATGAAGAATGGATGGTTTTTCACTTCAATACTTTCCACAAGGCGACCATCTGGAGATGTACCAGAGATAACAAGTCCCGCATCAGTCAATTGTTGACGATATTCATTGTTAAACTCATAGCGATGACGATGACGTTCATAAATCAAATCTTCGCCATAAGCTTCATGAGTTTTTGTACCTGCTTCTACTTTGCATGGATAGATACCTAGGCGCATTGTACCGCCTTTTTTATCTACATCCACTTGATCACTCATCAAGTCGATTACTTTGTACTTAGCATTTTCGTCAAATTCGCTAGATGTAGCACCTTCCATACCACATACGTTGCGAGCAAATTCCATTACTGCAGATTGCATGCCAAGGCATAGACCAAGATATGGAATATTGTTTTCACGAGCGTATTGGATTGTGCGGATTTTACCTTCTACACCACGGGAACCAAATCCACCAGGTACGATGATACCTTCAACACCATCAAATACCTCTTTAGGATCTACAGATGTATCATCAAGTTCTTCGGAGTCAATCCAACGAATATTTACTTTAGTACCCGTAGCAATACCAGCATGATCTAGAGCTTCAACTACGGATAAATACGCATCATGTAATGCTACATATTTACCAACGATAGCAACTGTAATGTCTTTACTAGGGTTCAAGATTTTATGAACCATTTCTTTCCATTCAGCCATATCGCAAGGGCGTTCTTCAAGGCCTAATTTTTTGATAACAATGTCATCAAGACCTTGGTCTTGCATCATCAATGGCACTTCATAGATGGAGCTACAAGTTTGATTTTCAATAACTGCTTCTGGTTCTACGTCACAGAACAAAGCAAGTTTTTCTTTCATTTCATCAGAAATATGTTTTTCGCTGCGGCATACCAAGATATCTGGTTGAATACCAATGCTGCGCAATTCTTTTACGCTGTGTTGTGTAGGTTTAGTTTTCAACTCGCCTGCTGCATTGATGTAAGGTACCAATGTTACGTGAATGTAAAGTACATCATTACGGCCTACTTCTTTTTTCACTTGGCGGATAGCTTCCATAAATGGCAAGCTTTCAATATCACCTACAGTACCGCCGATTTCAGTGATAACTACATCTGCGTTATCCTCTTTACCTACGCGGTATACGTTTTGTTTGATTTCATTTGTAATGTGTGGAATTACTTGTACAGTGCTGCCCAAGTAATCACCTTTACGTTCTTTATTGATTACAGACCAGTACACTTTACCTGCTGTAATGTTAGAACGTTTACTAAGGTTAATATCGATAAAGCGTTCATAGTGACCCAAATCGAGGTCAGTTTCAGCACCGTCATCTGTTACGAATACTTCACCGTGTTGGTAAGGGCTCATCGTACCAGGGTCGATATTAATGTATGGGTCAAATTTTTGAATCGTTACATTGAAACCGCGGTTTTTAAGCAAGCGACCCAAGGATGCTGCTGTAATCCCTTTACCAAGAGAAGAAACAACGCCGCCAGTTACGAAAATATACTTAGTTGCCATGATGCCTCCCACCTATTACATTTTTTCCGGAGCGGAAATACCTAAAATACCCAAGCCTTGACGAAGTACGAGGGCAATCGCTGTGATTAATCCTAGACGAGCTTGTTGCAACGCTGGATCTACGCCAATGATACGACCTTGACGATAGAAGGAATGGAACATGCTTGCCAAATCGAATAAGTAACGAGCAATACGATGTGGTGCATGATGTTCGGCAGATTGAACGACCTCTTCTGGATATTCAGCTAATTTTTTAATCAATTCTAATTCCATTTCGCTTGTAAGCGTTGTGAAATCAGTTTCACTATAATCACCAAATGCAATGCCTGCTTCACGCACTTGGTTGTAAATGCTGTGAATACGGGCATGAGCATATTGAATATAATATACTGGGTTATCATTGCTACGAGATTTAGCCAAGTTAATATCAAAATCAAGTTGGCTATCTAGAGAACGCATCAAGAAGAAGTAACGAGATGCATCTACGCCAACCTCTTCAATCAATTCATCTAATGTAACGCTATCACCGCTACGTTTAGATAATTTAACGAGTTGTCCATCGCGGAACAATGCTACCATTTGTAACAATAATACTGTTAGTTTATCTGGGTCATAACCAAAAGCAGCCATAGCAGCTTTTACACGGCATACATAACCATGATGGTCAGCGCCCCAAATATCAATCATTTCTTTGAATCCACGATCATATTTATTGCGGTGGTATGCAATATCTGCTGCTAAATATGTAGGAACTCCATTATCACGAATAACTACGCGGTCTTTATCATCACCATAGTCAGTAGATTTCAACCACAATGCACCGTCTTTTTCATACACTTTGCCAAGAGCCTTTAACGCCTCTACGGAGTGATGAATTTCATCAGCTTCATGAACAGTACGTTCAGAGAACCAATTATCGAAAGTAACACGGAAATTGCTTAATGTTTCCTCTAAGCGAGCTAATTTTTCTTTTAAGCCCTCTTCTTTAAACAATGCTACACGATCAGCTTCGTTCATAGCATTTAATTTATCGAAGCCTTCGCGTTCTGCAATAGTTTTTGCAGTCTCGATAATATCAGGACCACGGTAGCCATTTTCAGGGAATACGAGAGCCCCTTCTGGAATATCGAATTCAGGCATGGAACCATCTTCGTTGCGCTTAGGTGGGAACACTAATGTAGCACCTTGCAACTCTTGGAAACGGTACTCAATGGAGATAGCCATATTATCGATTTGGTTACCTGCATCATTGATGTAGTACTCGGATTGTACATTGTAACCTGCTGCACGCAACAAGTTTACAAGGGCACTACCATACGCAGCACCACGACCATGTCCGACATGTAACGGACCTGTTGGGTTCGCACTTACGTACTCTACTTGAATCGTATCGCGTGCACGCAATGGTTGAACGCCATACTGATCGCCAGCATTTAAAATAGCTTTCAACGTATCGTATACCATATCAGATTTCAAGAAGAAGTTGATGAAACCTGCACCAGCAACCTCAGCACGTTCGAGCCAATCAAAATTCATATGGCTAATCAAAGCCTCTGCAATAGCACGAGGGTTTTGACGAGCTACACGAGCGGATTGCATTGCAATGTTTGTAGAAAAATCACCGAATTCTTTTTGAGGTGGCACTTCGAGAACGATTTCTGGATATTCCCCAGCTGGTAAGCCACCGCTGTTAATCGTATCTTGTAATGCCTGTTCAATCCCCGATTTCAGGATTTCCTTCATTTCCATGCTCTGTATCCTCCCGCACGTCTATATCTAACTGATTATAAAATTGCCATTCACCTTCGACGGAAATGTCATATCCTAAATGAACATGACCTACACCTTCGTGAAAGTCTACTGTTAATTCATGAGTATTCACGGCCATGTGCAAATCACCATACGGTGTTTCATACACGGATTCGCGCTCTTCACCACGGACATATTGATGACGCATATTAACAGCCCCTGTTCGAAGCAATACAATAGAGTCATCATGGATTTTAATGGTCGTCTTTACCCCATCTAAGCCAGTCACACTAGATTCTTCGTAACGCACATACTGGGCATTACCCTTTTCATGTGATGTACCTGGGGAAATCAGTTCCACTACGGTATCCTTGCCGTCCATATCTCGTTGTACACTTTTTACGGACACTAGAACCCGCTTCATTTTTCAACCTCCATGGCAGTAATTAATCATCATATTATACCATAATCAAAGACTATTTTACACCCTCAATGAGTCGCAATTTCTTAGTCTTTGTCATCTGTTTTATGGCATATTCTCTACGTTGTGCATCTTGTTTATTGTGAAAGCTTTCAGAATACACCAATTCAACAGGACGTCGCCCTCTCGTATACTTAGCACCGCCTGGAATAAGCCCATTATGAGCCTCTATACGGCGTTCAATATCGGTGGTCCACCCACAATACAAGGAATCATCTGCGCAACGCACCAAGTACACATAGTGCCGCTCTTCAGACTTAACCTCCTTATTTGCCATTTTTTGCATCATCAGTAATCGGTTCCAACGTAATAGTATTGATGATTACTGGCTCTACTGGTTTATCATTACGGCCTGTTTTTACTTTGCCAATTTTTTCAACTACATCCATACCTTGTACTACGGTACCAAAGATAGTGTGTTTGTTATCTAACCAATCTGTAGGTCCCAAGGTAATAAAGAACTGAGAGCCCCCTGTATTAGGGCCTCGGTTTGCCATGGCAAGAACGCCCATTTTATTGAAGTGTAAATCATTGGAGAACTCATCAGGAATGGTATAACCTGGACCGCCAGCACCTGTACCATCTGGATCCCCGCCTTGAATCATAAAGCCTTCGATAACGCGGTGGAATGTAACACCATTATAGAAACCTTTTTTCACTAAGTAATCAAAGTTTTTTACAGTAATAGGCGCTTTAGAGCCTAGCAAACGAACTTTGAATTGACCATAATTTGTATCAAAAATAGCATACTCATCAGCAATTGGCGCATTAGAGAAATTAGGCATAGTTACAGTTTCTGCTTTTACAGTATTACCTTGTGGTTGTTCCCCACTTTTTGTACCA
This sequence comes from Veillonella dispar, assembly GCF_900637515.1. Lineage (NCBI taxonomy): Bacteria > Bacillati > Bacillota > Negativicutes > Veillonellales > Veillonellaceae > Veillonella > Veillonella dispar. The sequence goes on from NZ_LR134375.1 coordinate 1,788,624, forward strand.
CAAGCTGCTGTACCAAGCATTGTAATCCCCAACATTGCGCATAAAGCCAAGCGTTTCCAGTTCATAGTTCCCCCAAAATATATTGTTTATACTAACATGTATGTAAAATTCACATAGAAAAGCCGCTCAACCCGTGAGCGGCTCTTTTTTAGTATATCATGTTTTAGAGAAAATTTGGTTTAAATAATTATTAAATTTACCAATTTATATAACCTTATACTTTCAGTTATATATCAGTCATTATTTACCATCAAATTGTTCAGTTTTTTAGTCTACAATGAGGACATTAGAACTCAATCAATCCACTTGAAATGCTTACACGCATTATAAATACCATCCTTATCACAGTCGGTAGTGATATAATCGGCTTTTTCTTTCAATTCAGCACGGGCATTTCCCATGGCAATATTAAGCCATTCTGGCCTAAACATAGATAAATCATTATATCCATCACCAAATACTACGGCTTGATTAGGTTTCATACCAAAATGATCAAGCATATTGCGAATACCCAAAGCTTTTTCCATTGGTTCATATAAAACACAGCCATCGCCATAACGAATGAGCTTATGCGTCATATGCTCAATTTCTTTTTCCTCTTCTTCCCCTTCTTTAAAGAACACATAAATCTTATAAAACTCTTCTACATTATGAAAGTCAAAATTAGGATCTACTGTCGTTTTAAAAACATCCCAATTCGGATGCCAATCTAATATTTCCTTATACGGCGTAATTCGGCCTAATTTATTCCGATCTGTTACAGCCCAAGGAATATTATGGGACTCTAAATATTCCAAATAGTTAATGCATGCATCACGATCCATGCCAATCATGGACACTAGTTCATTATTAACAGTAACACTATGTCCGCCATCTGCCACAAAATCTGTAAGCCCCGCTTGTTCCGCAAAACGCTTTGCATCTACTTGGATACGGCCTGTTGCTAGTGCCACCCTATGACCACGGCGCTTTAATTCATCTAAGCTATATTGAGCACTGTCAGGAATTTTACCTTCCGGCCACACAGCTAAGGTATTGTCTATATCGAAAAAGAAAAATTTCTGTTCCACAGGCCCTCCTAATCACGTCCGCTCATTAACTTAAATCGCTCTTTCTGCTCTACATCAGGATATTTTTCTTGATCCACATCACTCAAAAACATATCTAGTGGTCGTACATATAAGTCACGTTGATCATATAATTTTTGATACACTACGAACTGTTCACTCGTTTCCGAATGAGTTGCAACATCTAACACATAATAGTACATGCCTTTAAAATGACGATATAAGCCACCCTTTACAATTTTTCGCATTTATAACCTCATCACATAACATACACAAACGGTTACAAATTATATTAATCAAGAGATTCCATGTATTGAATAGCCTTAGTCAACATATCTGCTGTAATTTTGTACGGAGATACATCAATATCATGAACAGATGTAGCCTTTTCAACAATTTGAGGAATATGCGATGCAGTAAGACCTAACTGTGAAAGTTTAGTAGGCCAACCTAATTCGCGGTATATTGGCAACCACCGTTGTAATTCATCCATTTGTTGGTCAACGGTTAACAAAATAAGTAAGCCATATGCTACCATTTCACCATGCAAATGGTTTTCTTCTGTTTCTTTATTAGTAACACAGCCATAACATACAGCATGAGCCATATTACTATTATATGCCATAGGAACACAACCCGATACAATACCGGTAGTAAAGATAACAGTCATAGCAATGGTATCAAATGCATCACTACGTTTTTTAGCTTGACTGTCTTTATAGGCTTGTATACCATGTGCTAAAATTGGTTCACTACACATAGAAGCTAGAGTAAGGCCTAACTGAGTATTATAATCTTGCTCACGATTGCGAGCAGAAAGATGAGTTTCATAGTGTTTTGCAATAGTATCTCCCATTCCCGCCCACAAGTAACGGCTTGGTGCTTCTACGAGAATATCAGCATCAATAAAGCAGTGCACAGGAGGATGATTTACAAAGGCTACGTCATCAAAAGTATGCTCTGCAGTGTATACAGCTGCTACTTCTGACGTTGCAGCACAAGTAGAGGCAATGGTCGGAATTGTAAAGAATGGTTTATCATCTAACTCTAGAGCTACTACTTTTACCGTATCCATGGCCTTACCGCCACCAACAGCAAACATAAAGTCCGCATCTTTTACAGAAGCCATTTGTGCAATTTCCTTACCTCGAGAGAAAGTACACTCTCCACCAAAGTGAATAATATCTAGCACTTTAATCCCTGCTTTATCAAGCACTGGACGAATGTGTGGCAAAGCTTTAGAAAGAGCTGTCTCACCACCAATGATAACTACAGACTTACCATATAATTTTGTAAATTTGGGAATAGCGTCAAACACCTCATGACCGCCAAAACTATAACTAGGTAAACAATGAGTACTACGCATAAAATCTTCCTTCCTTCTTTCATTATCTATATTCTTATTATAGAAACTTCTACTCACAAAATCAATTTTATATGACAACCCTTAAGACACTAAAAAGGTTCTATACTTTCACCCAAAACGAAAGTATAGAACCATTAATGATATTATTTATTTTCGGACACAAGACCTTTATGGATAAGACCTACAACGAAGCCTAATACCGCAAAGCTCACCCAGCCCATCCCAGCAGCCTGGAATGGAATGTATTGAGTAAAGAGCTGTTCCAATGCAACAGGTGCAATACCTGCCGTTTCAAGACCAGTCATAAGAGCAGAGATCATTGTGAAAGCCATTGTCCATGCGTATACGCAACGACGACCACCGAACACATTGTGAAGAAGTGCCAACAAGATGATTACAATCGTTAACGGATACAAGAGCATCAACACTGGAATCGCTGCACTGATGATTGTTTTCAAACCGAACATGCTAAGACCAAATGCTGCTACGGAGAAGATTACTACATATAATTTATAGCTAATCTTCGGTGTCAACTTGTGGAAGTACGTACCACAAGAAGTGATAAGACCGATACTTGTAGACAAGCAAGCTAGAAGAACGATGATAGCCAAGATAATTTGACCGAATTCACCGAACAAGTAGTTAGCACTTACGGACAACACAGGAGCACCTGTATCAAACAAACCAAAACGTTCAACACTAGTAGCACCAATGTTAGCGATAAATACATAAACAATACCGAGAAGACCTACAGCAATAGCGCCTACTTCCATTACTGTTTTTGTAATAACCGCACGAGATGTAGCGCCGCTAAGACGAACAAAGTCGATTACAAGAATAGCAAATACTACGGAAGCCAACGCATCCATCGTATTATAGCCGTCCAAGAATCCTTGCAACACAGCTGTAGGTGCATCACCATAAGCTGGTTGTGGCACTGCATAGCCGCCTAGCGGAGTCATAAAGGATTTAATAATTAACAACAGAATTACAAGTAGTAATGCTGGTGTCAAAATATTACCGATACGATTAACAAGCTTTTGTGGACTAATGGATAACCACAAAGAAACACCAAAGAATAATGCCAAGAAAATTGGTTCCATATTCATGCTTAAACCTTCTGTGAAAGGTTTAATTGCAATTTCATAAGCTACAGTACCAGTACGTGGCGTCGCAAACATTGGACCGATACTCAAGTAAAGAGAAATTGTGTACAACAAGCCATAAATCGGATGAACACGGCTCGCAAGTTCTTCAACATCTTTACAGGAGGAGTACCCCATCGCTGCAACACCTAATAGTGGAAGGCCTACACCTGTTAATATGAAGCCGAGCAAAGCCCAACCTACGTTATCACCAGAATGTTGACCTAAGGCCGCTGGGAAGATCAAGTTCCCTGCCCCAAAGAATAGGGCGAATAACATCATGCCTATAGCCCAATAGGCACGGGCAGATAATTTATCATTACCATTCATAAACGTAACCCCCTTCAGGTTATATATAGAAATAATATTACTATTATAATCCTAATGAGGATATGTATGCAATAAAAATATCGTTATTATGATATGTCGGCATAGCACTATTCCCGTAAGTAAAAGGAATTAAGCACCATAATAAATACTATATAGTATTTATTATGCTGTTCTCTTTTATATACTCACCTTATATATCATTTTCATATTCTTATCTTATGCGTCAACCTTTTTAATATGAACTTGTACATCGTAGAATGTACTACCCCAACCTTCATCTGTAGGGCGGTCTGCAGTAAGCGCATTAATAGCTACATTTGGATCACTAGATTGTGATTGCCACCACACGCCAAGTGTTACTAATGTACCTCGTTGTACCTCTTCATCATAGTAAGCTTTAATTTTTACACTACCACGATTATTATAGATTTCTACTTCATCCCCATCATTAATGTTATATACCTTTGCATCTTCAGGGTTGATACGAAGTTTCATAAGCTCAGGATCATCAAACTCGAGTTCACAGAAGCTAGAATCTAAAATACGAATATCGTTCCCTATGATAAGCCAGAACGGTGCATTATCTCCATATGGCGGCAAATAACGAATTAATGGTTCCACATCATGTGGATTATATAGCTCTATTTTTCCAGATGGCGTTTTAAAATCTAATTTGTAATTTTCAGGCAATGTCATCTCTACAGGTTCACCTTGTAAGATTACATCTTGATCGACCTCAGATATACGACTAGATGTACGAACAATTTGTTCTATTAACGCCCGTTCACTAAGGTTAAAGAATTCATCTTCAAGCCCCATTCGCTTAGCTAGTTCAGAAATCACTTGCCAATTGGATCGAGATTCACCAATAGGATTGATTAATTTATAGCCAGTTCCGATGGTATAGTGCCCATAGGAGTTATATATATCATCATGTTCTACTGATGTTGTGGCGGGCAATACAATATCCGCATATTTACATGTGTCAGTAAAGAATCGTTCGTGAACAACCGTAAACAAATCATCTCTCATCAAACCTTTTCGCACCACATTTTGATCAGGTGCTGTTATGGCAGGGTTACTAGAGAACACATAGAGACTATGAACTGCTGTACCTGATGGATTTGTAAGCATTTCGCCAAGTTTAATCATAGGCATCAATCGCTTGGCTGGTGCAGCAACATGAGCCTGCTGCATAACTTCTTTGCCAACAAACTTACTGCCACTAGCACTGGATAGCAAACCACCGCCTAAATATTGCCAAGCACCAACTACAGCAGGTAATGCATTAATGGCGCGACAACTCATGGCACCATTCCCATATCGAGATAATCCGCTGCCAAGACGAATGAATGGAGCCTTAGCCTTAGCGTATGCATGAGCAAACTCAGTCATACGCTCTACGGAAACGCCACAAAGTTCAGATGCTTTTTCCGGTGTAAAGTCAATTAACACATCATTTACAAGCTCATCATAACCTTGTACATGTTTCTTAATAAAATCTATATCTGCTAATCCATCTCGATGAATAATATGAAGCATACCTAACGCTAAGGCGACATCACTACCAGGTTTTACGTAAATATGTTCATGAGCTTGGTTAAAGGTATAGGTTTTATGAGTATCAATAATCCAAACTCGAGCGCCATTCCGTTTTGCCACGTTTACATCATGTAAGATATGAACGTCGGTAGCAGTTGCATTAATGCCCCACAAAACAATTAAATCACTATGTTGTGCCTCTTGCGGCTTAATAGCTAATGTATCACCGTAAACTGAGCGGAAACCGGCCTGCTTAGCGGGAGAGCATATACCTCGATCCTGGTCCGTCGCACCAATACGGCGGAAAAAGTAATCTGCTGCTGGGCTTTGAATAACTCCCATAGTGCCGGCATAGGAGTAGCGTAAAATACTTTCACTACCATAAGTACTAATGGTGTCTTTAAAATTATTAACAATGATATCTAATGCCTCATCCCAGCTGATACGCACATATTGATCTTCTCCAATACCTTTCTTGCCAACCCGTTTCATTGGGTACTGTAAACGCAACGGAGAATGAACCACTCGTTCATAATGCGCCATCTTAGGGCATAATGTGCCTCTTGTAAAAGCATGATCTCTATTACCACGAACAGATACCACTCTATTGTTATCTACCGATACGATTAAACCACATGCATCTGGACAGTCATATGGACATACTGATTTGTATTCTTTCAAAATAAGCACCTCGCTTATAAATTATATAAACTATAGGATGTATATTTATATTATATTACAGCATCCTTTGTATAAGTGTAACCTTTAATACATTTTCTAACTTTGTAAAGATTAAGAATACTGCATATATTGCATAACAATACATTCAGTTATCACAATACGTTAATATACTCATCAATATTTTTTATATATAATACTGAATATTTCAAGTTTTATCGATATTTATCCATTCTCATTCTTACTCAAAGCCTAAACAGATATACTAATAAGCTCTATAAAAATACTGCAAATCTATAAAAAAATTATGCAATCATAACTAAAAGTCATAACCATATAGTTTTAGGTATAATCAGTTGTTTCAGTAACTGCCCTAGGAATATGTGACAAACATCACCGGTACGTATGCGTATTTAGTAATGTGTTTCAGACTGTAAGACTATTCAATCTCACATCTTTCTGTGCTATACTGACATTGTCATTTGAGAGGATATAGAGCTCACAAGATATCATTTAAATTTCATGATATTTTAGAGTGATGTTACTATATCAGGTACATATTTTCTGAAAAGAGGTTTTAACGATGGCAGACGCAAAAAACACTGTGTTATTCCCTTATGAAACATTGAAAAAATTAAGCATGGACGCTTTCCAAAAATTCGGTTTCTCCGAAAAAGAAGCTGACATCATCCAAGACGTACTTTTGACTTCCGACTTGTTCGGTATTCAAAGCCATGGTATGCAACGTATGGTTCGTTACCACAAAGGTATCACTAATGGCTTAATCAAAATCGACGCAAAACCTGAAATCGTAAAAGAAACTCCAATTTCCGCAGTTATCGACGGTCATGACGGCATGGGTCAATTGTTGGGCCACATGGCTATGGAAATGGCTATCGAAAAAGCTAAAAAATCCGGTGTTGGTATCGTATCCGTACGTAACTCCAACCACTATGGTATCGCTGGTTACTATGCTAAAATGGCTTCCGACCAAGGCTTAATTGGTTTCTCTTGTACAAACTCCGAAGCAATCATGGTTCCTGTATATGCTCGTAAAGCTATGCTTGGTTCCAACCCTATCGCTTGGACTGTACCTGCTGATCCTGTTGACTTCTTCTTCGATTGCTCCACTACAGTAGTAACTCGTGGTAAACTTGAAATGTACAACAAAATGGGCAAAGCTACTCCAGATGGCTGGGCTGTTAATAAAGACGGCGTTCCTTCCACTGACGCAGCTGAAGTATTGGGCAACATCTCCCGTCATGAAGGCGGCGGTATCCTTCCTTTAGGTGGTGCTACAGAAGTTCTTGGCGGCCACAAAGGTTATGGTAACGGCATGATTGCTGAATTATTCTCCTCCATCTTGTCTCAAGGCGGTACTTCCAACAAATGTATGGTTGGCGGTAAATCCAACATCTGCCACGGCTTCATGGCTATCAACCCTGAATTCTTCGGTGACCCAGCTGAAATCAAAAAACACTTCTCCCAATTCTTACAAGAATTACGTGAAGCTCCTAAAGCTCAAGGTCAAGACCGTATCTACACTCATGGCGAAAAAGAACATGAATCTGTTGCTAAAGTTAAAGCTGAAGGCATCCCTGTACTTAACGGTACAATGCTTGAAGTTCAAGACCTTTGCAATGAATTAGGTTTAGACTTCAAATCCTACTTCGGCGATTATGTACCAGAAGCTCCTGCTACAATGTTCAAAGGTAACTACTAATACCTAAGACCTTACAAAGGCCCTAACGTGGACATGTAGTCAGTAAAGAAGGGGACATAAACACTGTTTATGTCCCCTCTCTTATATTTTTTTAATCTCATTAACCTCAAAACCATGAGGTTAAAAAATTTTAAGAGATATATTAATTTTTATGATAAGTTTATCTGTTATTTTATTGTAAGCTTTTATTTTAACTGAACTTTTACAACTTAATACAATAGCGATTTACTCATCAATTAAATTGATTAAGCTACATCGTCCTGTTAAGCATATATTTTTATTTTTCTTGAAAGGATGATTTTAGAAATGAGTGCTATCACCGTTCTATTAGCGCTATCTCCAATCATTTGGTTGATCGTAGCGTTATCCATCTTGAAATTACCTGCATGGCAAGCAACAAGTGTTGCTGCAATCGGTTCTTTCATCATCGCTATTACAGCATTCCAATCCGATCCATTCATTATGGTCACTGGTGCCCTTGAAGGTGCCGCTTTGGCAATCTGGCCAATCCTATTAGTTATTACAGCTGCTATCTTCGTTTATAACTTGGTAGTACATACGAAAGCAATGGAAACTATTAAAACAATGCTTTCTTCTGTAACATCTGATACTCGTGTACTTGCATTGTTACTTGCATGGGGCTTTGGTGCCTTCATGGAAGGTATGGCTGGCTTTGGTACTGCCGTTGCAATTCCAGCTGCTATGATGGTTGCAGTAGGTTTTGATCCACTAAAATCTATCATCGCATGTCTCGTTGCGAACTCCGTACCAACAACATTTGGCTCCATCGGTATTCCAACAACTACATTGGCATCCTTAACAAACCTTGATCCAAGCCATTTAGGTACATTCATTTCCGTACAATTATTCTTACTTAACCTTATCGCTCCATTCTTCGTTGTTATGATTATTGGTGGCGGTATCAAAGCGTTAAAAGGCGTATTCCTTGTTACATTACTTTCCGGTTTAGCATTAGCTATTCCTGAAACTATAATCAACGCAGTAATGGGTCCAGAATTATCCGTAATCTCTGCATCCATCGTTATCATGGCAGTTATCATTATTTGTGCAAAAATTATGCCTCCTAATGATCCTGCATACGCAGTTAAACAAACTGGCGAAGTTCCAAAAGTTTCTGGCGGTGAAGGCCTTGTAGCTGCAATGCCATTTATCTTAATCTTCGTATTATTGTTATTAACTTCCAAATTGTTCCCTGCAATTAATGGTCCTCTTGCGTCCATTAAAACATCTGTACCTATTTATCAAGGTCCTGGTGCAAAACCTTACACATTCGTATGGATTGCAACTCCTGGTATCATGATTTTCATCGCTGGTATTGTTGGTGGTTTCATCCAAAAAGCAAAAGCTGGCGAAATCTTCGGTACATTGGGTAGCACAGTTAAAAACTTGAAATTCACATACCTTACAATCATCACAGTTGTTATGACAGCTAAATTGATGACTTACTCTGGTATGACTGCAGATATTGCGAAAGCAATGGTTGCTGGTACAGGTTCCTTATACCCTCTATTCGCTCCTATCGTAGGTGCGTTGGGTGCCTTCTTGACAGGTTCCGGTACAAACTCCAACGTATTGTTTGGCCCACTTCAAATCGCTGCAGCTCAAGGTTTAGATCCTACAAACTTCGAAGATCTTGGCTTCTGGTTAGCAGCAGTTAACTCCGGTGCAGCTGGTATCGGCAAAATGTTGTCCCCACAATCCATCGCGATTTCTATTGGTGCCGTAGGTCCTGCTTTGAAAGCATACCTAGAAAACCACAAAGAAATTGGTTCTGAAGAAGCTCACAACTTAGAACATGAAATCGAAGCAAGCGTTATCATGAACAGCGCGTTCAAATACTTCTTGATCTTCATCGTTATGCATGGTTGCATCTCCTTCTTCGGTCAACATTTCATCCATGAAATTCACCACTTCTTCTTCTAAGATTTGGTAACATAAAAAGAACAGCTCTTAATGAGCTGTTCTTTTTTATTGTTATATATTAGGATACTCCAAGTAATACAACCTTAAGAAGTTTATCCACATTTGTTACACATTATAAAATCTCAGTCTATTAATAGACCTCTTGCTCCACTTCCCATTTTGTAAATGTACCAGTATCTGCATCGATTTCAAAGTCGTATTCATAACCATTGTAATGAATTTCACCTTCATACTCTAAACGGCCATGATCATAATCACGATTGAACTCAGTTACATTTGCAATCGTTGCACCAGGTACACGTGCCAATGCACTTTGTACGGCCTCATCAGAACTAATAGCTTCTACGGAGGACACTACAGTACTACTCAGGACAGCTACCACAGTCAAAATCAAAGATTTTACCATTTTTTTCATATAATTCTCTCCTATATATATAAATCAAATCGATATTTTTAGATGCAATAATATATCTATTTTAATCGATGAAAGAAAAGATAGCAAATCAGAATTCTTAATAACAAAAATCTATAGAAATTATCTACTAATCATGTTACAATACATCGTATCAAATAGAAAAAATTAAATGCAGTCTGCGAAGTGCGATTCGCAGGCTTTTATTTTTCCCATTTTAAGATAGGAGGATTATATGAATCAAGAAAATTCTGCTAAGGTTTCCTTTATCTTGGTAGTATTCCTTGGCATGTTAACAGCCATAACACCGCTCGCAACAGATCTTTATTTACCAGCATTGCCGATTATGCCTGGCGAATTAAATACAACCGCATCTAATATTCAAATGACCATTGGTGTTATGACCTTTGGTGTTGCATTAGGCCAATTATTTGGTGGCCCTATTAGCGATACAATGGGTCGTAAATTACCACTCATCGTAGGCAATTTACTATGTGTCATCTCTAGCATCATTTGTGCCTTTGCACCTAACATCGAAATACTTTTACTAGGTAGATTCCTACAAGGTTTAACTGGATCTGTAGGTGTTGTAATTGCCAAGGCTATCGCTCGAGACTTTGCTTCTGGTCAAGAATTGACGAAACTCTTCGCCTTACTTATGATGGTTAACGGCTTAGCTCCAGTACTTGCCCCTCTCATAGGTGGCCAATTGCTCTTATTCACTACATGGCGTGTAATCTTTGTAATTCTAGCAGTATTCTCTGCTATTCTATTAGTAGGCTCACTTCTATTCCGTGAAAGCTTACCAAAAGAAAAACGTATTACAGGCGGTGTAGGTGTAGCAGTTAAAAATTATATTACCCTCATCAAAGATAAGCCATTCTTAGGTCAAACATTAATACAATTATTTGCCTTTGGCGGATTTTTTGCTTATATATCAGGTTCATCCTTTGTATACCAAAATATTTTTAATCTTTCCGCTCAAGAATTTAGCTATCTTTTCGGTATTAACAGCTGTGGTATTGTCTTAGCTAGTGCCATTAGTAGTCGTGTCAGTAATGTTATAACAGCTAAACAATTACTAACATTCAGCCTATGGCAACTTACAATTGGTTCCTTACTATTCTTAATTGCTATGATTTTCGAATGGTCACTCATCCCTGTAACAACCATCCTATTCTTTACCGTATGTACCGTATCCCTATTCGGCTCCGCCTCATTCTCTATGGCGATGACCAACTACGGGAAAATGGCAGGCAGTGCCTCTGCCATACTCGGCTTTGCAAGCATGTTTGCGGCAGGTATTGTATCTCCACTCGTTGGTATTGGTGGGGATCATACGGGGATACCCATGGGGATTACAATGCTAGTATGTGCAGTGCTTTCCTTATTGTGCCTATATGGTTTAGTTGAAAAAGAATAATCTATTTTACATTTGTGTACGTCCCACAATGGGGCCCAACTACAACAGAATATTATTAGTATATAAATAAGATACCCCTTTCCTTGCTCAGTACTTCGTAAAATCGCTTCGGAAAGGGGTATCTTATTTATATTAACACTACCTGTGAAGGCGTCCCATTGCGGGACTATACAAGCATACTTCAAAATAGATTACTTCTTATTCCCTACAAACACCATAAGCACAATAAAAGAAAGCTACTGTCCAACTGGTTGTAAACGAAAGGAGATGTGGCATAGCCACATCTCCTTTCTCCCCCTCCCATCTCCGTTAGGTGTATTGCTAATTTTTTATAATAAATAATGAGATAACAAACTCGATGGAGCTATTAGGGATATAGTAGATTGGATTACTTACATTTTATAATGGGACATCTTCATAGCCGAGTGTATATAGAAAAGAATACAGCCCTCTCTGCAGCGATTTTACGGAGCGTAGTGACGTACCTGAGCCAAGAGAGGGCTGTATTTTTTCTATACTAATGATATGCAGTTGTATCCGGGCCCCATTATAAAATGAAAGCACCTTATCGCTTATTTACAATAGCTCCATCGAGTTACACAACTATTATTGGGGCTAAAATTAGCAATACATCTAACATGGCCCCATTGAAAATATAACGGAGCATTCCTTTATTCAAACATGGTCGATAGTAATAGTTTCAAGCGGTTTGCTTGGTTTACTGCACTGGAGCCTGGATCGTAGTCGATGGCAGCAATGCGCACGTCTGGGTAGGCAGCGGATAGTGTTTTTACCATGCCTTTACCTGTTACGTGGTTTGGTAAGCAACCGAATGGTTGCAAGCATACGATTTGTTTTGCCCCTTTTTCGATGAGGTCAATCATATCGCCTGTGAGGAACCAGCCTTCACCGCATTGGTTACCAAGGCCAATGTATTGAGCTGCTTCTTTTGCTACTTCTGTCATACGTTGTAGAGGGTCGAAGTGTTTAGACGCTGCTACGGCTTTAGCGTATGGCAAGCGGTAAAGTTCAAGGGCTTCACGAGCCAATGTACCGAAGAAGCCAGATAGCCATGTACCATCAAGGTGTTTAGCACGGTATGTGCTATCCATTGCGCAGTACAAGAAGAAGTCTAATAAACCAGATGTAACGACTTCGCCACCTTCTTTTTCAATGAGTTCATTGATATGGTTGTTAGCACTTGGGTGGAATTTAACGTAAATTTCCCCTACGACGCCAACGCGAGGTTTTTGTACATCTTTATTGACCGGCAAGTTATCAAAGTCATGAATGATTTCTTTGATGTACTTATTATACTGACGAAGGCTGGCAGATGTAATGTTTTCACGTAATTTTTTAATCCAGTAATCACATAATGCATCTGTAGAGCCTGGGTTAGTTTCGTAAGGACGTGTAGCCAATACGCATTGCATGAGGGCATCACCGTAGACAACGGCTTGAATCATGCGATGCAAGAAACCTTTTGTCAATTTGAAGCCTGGTTGACGTTCCATATCGCTTGCATTAAGAGATAGAATTGGCACTTGTTTCATACCAGCGTCAATCAATGCTTTACGCAAATAGCCAATATAGTTTGTAGCACGGCAACCACCACCTGTTTGAGAGATGATAACAGCTGTTTTATCGATATCATATTTGCCAGATAATAGTGCAGACATGAGCTGACCAACAACGATAATCGCTGGGTAACATGCATCATTATTGATATATTTCAAGCCCACTTCAATATCGTCACGCGTTGGTGCTGGCAACATTTCAAAGTTATAGCCTTCATTTTTGAGGACTGGATCTAAGAGGCTAAAATGCAATGGTGACATTTGTGGCACCAAGATTTTATAGGTCTTACGCATTTCCTCTGTAAACACCACGCGATTATAATCGTAGGTTGGCAATTGTTCTTCCACCACTTCTGGTGCCTCTGGGTTGTGATGACGACGCAAGCTACGTTCCATTACAGATTGCAATGAACGCAAACGAATCGTTACAGCCCCAAGGTTTGTACCTTCGTCAATTTTGAGTAAGGTATGAATTTTATGGTTTGCTGAAAGTATATCTTTTACTTGATCCGCTACGATAGAGTCGAGGCCACAACCGAAGGAGTTGAGCTCAACAATTTGGAAGCCTTCTGTTCTACTTACGAATTCAGCAGCGCGATATAGACGGCTATGGTAAGACCATTGGTCTACAACACGTAGATGCTTGATTTCATTCCCCAGTGGCGCAACGCCATCTTCTGTAAGAACAGCCATACCAAGGGATGTAATAAGCTCTGGGATACCGTGATTAATACCAGAGTCCAAATGGTATGGACGGCCAGCTAATACGATAGTAGGAATTTGTTCTGCTACGAGGCGAGATACTGTTTTCTTTGTCGTTTCACGGTAAGAAGCCTTACAATTTTCTTGTTCTTCCCACGCTTTTTCAACAGCGTTAGCAATATCTTTCTTCTTGAGATTCAAGAAGTCCAATGCTTTCACAAGAGCAGGAACAAGAGATTTCTTATCAGCTAACGGCAAGAATGGTGCATGGAATGGAGTATCTCCTAACACGTCTTGCATGTTGTTTTTAATAAGTTCTGGATAGGAAATAACCATTGGACAATGGTAATTATTGTCGCGGCTAAATTCCTTAGGGCCATGTTGAATACAAGGGTACCAAACAAAGTCTACCTGTGCATTCGCAAGATCGCGAATATGACCATGAACAGCTTTTGCTGGATAGCAAGCTGTATCGGATGGGATTGTATCGATAGCCTTGTTGTATTGGTCCTTCGTTGTGTAATCGGAAAGGATTACTTCATAGCCAAGTGTATTAAAGAATGTAAACCAGAATGGGAAATCCTCATACATGTTGAGGACGCGAGGAATACCTACGCGCATTTTACCTTCGAACTCTGGAATATTTTTCTTTAAGTAGTAGTCGAAGTAACGACGCAATTTAACATCTACTAAGTTAGGAACTGCTTTGCGTTCCTCTTGAATCATACCGCCTGCACCGCGGTCACAACGGTTACCCGTTACATAGGTACGACCATCGGAGAAAGCGTTGATGGTAAGCATACAATTATTAGAGCAAAGTCCACAATTGCGCATTGTCGTAGATACTTGTAAGGAGTTAAGACCATTGCTATCGAGCAAAGTACTTTTTTCCTTTTGTAACTCTTCTGCCGTTTCAGCTGCAAGAAGGGCCATACCATACGCACCCATCAAGCCAGATACGTCAGGACGAATTACTTCTACGCCCATCAATTTCTCAAAGGCACGCAATACGGATTCATTGTAGAATGTACCGCCTTGTACAACGATATGATCGCCCAATTCTTTAGGATCTTTTACCTTAAGAACCTTATAAAGGGCATTTTTAATAACAGAGTAAGCAAGACCTGCCGCGATATCTTGTACCGTAGCACCTTCTTTTTGAGCCTGCTTAACCTTAGAGTTCATAAATACGGTACAACGAGACCCCAAGTCGATTGGCAAGGATGCCAACAAACCTTCCTTCGCGAATTGGTCGATTGGAATGCGTAGACCGGATGCGAATGTATCGATGAAGGAACCACAACCAGAGGAACATGCTTCGTTCAATACGATATCTTCGATATAGCCATCGCGAACCTTACAGCATTTCATATCTTGACCGCCGATGTCCAAGATAAAGGAAACATCAGGGCAGAAGTAGCGAGCTGCACGATAGTGAGCCATTGTTTCTACTTCACCGATATCGATGCCAAGGGCGCGTTTAAGGAACGCTTCGCCGTAACCCGTTACACCAGAATGCGCAATATAAGCGCCTTTTGGTAAAAGTTCATAAATTTTCTCGATCATTTCACGAGATTTTTCTAACGGTTTACCATGGTTTGGACCATAGTGAGAGAAGATAATTTCCTTATTACTATTGATGAGAACTACCTTAAGTGTAGTAGAACCAGCATCAATACCAAGGTAACAAGGACCTTGCGCATCTTCAATATTTGCTTTTGGCGTTACTGCCTTAGCATGACGAGCGCGGAATTCTTCTAATTCTTGTTCATTTTTAAATAGAGGTTCTACACGATCTGTAGCCTCCATAGGAATACCGATGAGGGCACCGATTTCTTTTGTTAATTGACCAACTGTAATCTCACGACAGTCTTCTTTCATCAAAGCCGCCCCTAAAGCGATGAACAATTCACCATTCTCAGGGATAATGCGATGCGCTTCATCTAGTTCTAAGGTATCGCAGAAGCATTGGCGCAATTCAGACAAGAATGTCAATGGACCGCCAAGGAACGCTACATTACCTTCAATTTTATGACCGCATGCAAGGCCCGCAATTGTTTGGTTTACAATCGCTTGGAATACGGATTTTGCAATATTTTCATGAGATGCGCCTTGGTTTAACAAAGCTTGTACGTCTGTTTTAGCAAATACGCCACAGCGTGCTGCAATTGGATAAATCGTATCAGCATTCATGGCCAATTGGTTAAGACCAGATGCATCAGTTTGCAATAAAGTCGCCATTTGGTCGATGAAAGCACCTGTACCACCTGCACAAGAACCATTCATACGGTGTTCTGCCGTTTGACCTAAATAGGTTACCTTCGCATCTTCACCACCAAGTTCGATGATAACATCAGTTTCTGGATACAATGCTTTTACAGCACGTGTTTCAGCAATAACCTCTTGTACGAATGGAATGCGTACCTTTTCAGCCATCGCCATACCACCAGAACCGGTAATACATACATGAACTTGATCATTTTCATGGCCCACTTGAGCCTCTTGGAGCAAGGTATATACGGTGTCCAAAATGTTCGCATAATGGCGTATGTACTTTTTATACAAATAATTATCGTGTTCGTCTAATAGTACAACTTTAACCGTTGTAGAGCCCACGTCAATACCCATGCGTAGCATGTGTTGCATAAATACCTCTCTTTTCAAAAACCGTATGACCACACAAGATCATACTCATATTGTGAAAGTAGTACATTTAATATGAAGCTCACATAAAATATACTAGCATCTAATTAAATTAGACGAGGATACGCTTTCACAAAAATATCTAATTTTTTAAATATCCTATACATATTATACAACAAATGTAGATAAAATCTATGTTATTCTATATTCCAATGTGTTATATGGAATATGACTAAATTTGAATAACACCTCTACATCGTGATAGGATGTAAAAATTATTATATCATTCTAAGATGAAAAAAGGTGTATCTAATAGCACATAACCTCAGTAATACTATCTATTCCTATACAAATAAAAAAAGAGGCTTCAATGAAATCATTAAAGTCTCTTTTTTCAGTCTTATATTTCTAGTTTTAGTATTCAATCTATATAGTATTCAGTCTATATAAATTACAATACTTTTTTATATAAACCAATAAGATCATCATGGTTAGCTGGATATGGATTAAATCTGTAACACATATCCTCTAGTGCTCTATCTGCCATAAGGTCGAGCTTAGTTTCCGATACAGCTTTATCTACACCAAAGGCTGTCAGATTCATTGGACAGTCTAATGTATGTTGCAATGTAACGATAGCTTCTATAAGAGCAGCTAATTTATCCACCTCTGATGCATTATGACCTGCAAAGCCTAATTTAGCAGATAAATGAGCATATTTTTTAGCTACCGCCGGATTGTGGGAGCAATTAAATCCAATTACATACGGCAAGAGCATACTATTAGCTAGACCATGAGGCACATGGAATTGTCCTCCCAGCTGATGAGCCATAGCATGAACGATACCTACGCCAGCCTTGTTAAAGGAAAGCCCTGCAAGGCATGATGCTTCGTGCATAGACATGCGGTCATGCTCTGTAGCTGTTGGTTTATGACATTTTGGCAAATATTCAAAGACAAGCTCAATCGCCTGTTGTGCCAATGCATCGGTAAAGTTATTAGCAGCAGTCGCTACATAAGCTTCTAGAGCATGAACGAGTACATCCATACCACTAAAAGCAGTAACACTTGGTGGAGATGTTTTTACAAACAATGGCGTTAATAAAGCTTCATCAGGTAATACCGCATCATCCACAAGAGGATACTTAATTTGTGTTTCGCTATCTGTAAGAACAGCAAAAGAGGTCACTTCAGATCCTGTGCCACTAGTAGTAGGCACGGCAATAAAGGATTTGATATCCATATGCTTTAATTTACGACCAAAATAAGCAATCCCTTTACTCATATCAATGCAAGAGCCACCACCTATGGCTATGATAACGGATGGCTTAATGCCTTCCATAAATTCAATGCCCTTTACTACATGCGTTATGGGCGGATCAGGTACCACATCAGTGTAGATAGTTACTTTATTTTTACTGTCCATTAAGCCAATCACATAGGTAAGGCTTGGAGAATCTTTTAAAAATGGATCACATATGATAAGGATGGATTCATTATTAAATTCTGTAAGACGATTCAACGAATCTGGTCCTGCATAAATTTGAGTTGGAAAAGTCCATTTATTCATATGCTCACCACCTATCGAATATTAAATCCTGTTGTTAAACAACATCTACGACGTCGTGCAAAGCAGCGCGCTGATGTAGTCGATTCCCCAGTTGGTGTAGCAATTGTAAAGGTTGTCGTACCTTCACCACTAAAACCAAGCCCTGCATAGGATGGACCATTTTTAACAAAAATAGATGTTTTCATTTTACGAGCCATACGATTGAGACGTTCCATATTTAAGGAATGCATTGTTGCCGTATGATGTAAGCCCGCTTCTAACATCAAGCATACATCGAGACCTTCATCAAAGCTATCTACCGTCACAACCGGTAGAATAGGCATTAACATTTCAATCACTGCAAATGGATGGTCTTTTGGTGTACGCATGATAATCAATCGTGGATCACCGTTATACGGAATATGTGCCGCATCAAGAATGACGCTTGCATTCTTACCGACGAACTTTTTGTTTGGTGTCCCATTTGGTAATACAGTTAAATCCACTAAGCGTTGAATATCTTGTTGATTTTCAATGAGGACGCATCCTGCTTTCACCATTTCTTGAACTAGTTGTGGCTCAATTTGGCGCATAGCAACGACGCTCTTTTCAGCGATACATAGAATATTATTATCGAGGCTTGCACCGAGAACAATATCTTGAGCTGCCTTTTTAATATCTGCTGTTTCATCTACAAAGGCTGGTGGATTACCAGCACCGGCACCGATAACCTTTTTACCACTTTGAAGTGCTTGTTTTACAACCCCAGGGCCACCAGTAACAACTAATAGACTCACATCGGGGTGCAACATCATCTCTTGAGCGGACTCAATAGATGGCTCCCGAAGTGTAACAATAAGATTTTCAATGCCAATTGATTTAGCGATGATTTGATTAAGTTCACTAACTAACAATCGACTAAGATGCTTAGCACCAGGATGAACGCTAAAGAATACTGCATTCCCCGCTGCTAACATGCCGATAGTATTACATATTAATGTTTCCGCTGGATTTGTACTTGGTGTAATAGCACCGATGACACCGTAAGCAGATAATTCGTATAATGTCATGCCATTATCACCAGTTTCACACTCTGTAACGAGATCTTCTACGCCCGGTGTTTTATCAAGTGTAAGGTTTAATTTCAGTACTTTATCTGCAACGCGCCCCATCCCCGTTTCTTCAACGGTTTTTTGAGCCAACTCTTGTACTCGTGGACGCATAGCAGCACGGATGTCTGCTATTACCTTTTCACGGGTTGCCAAGGTGCAATCTTCAAAGCGCGCTTGCGCTGCTTTTGCTGCTTGAATTGCGTCATCAACCGTATCAAATACACCTGGCTCAACTTGATCTCTAGGCGCTTGTTTAATAGGTTGTGATGAGGCAGATTCTTGATTTTGCCCCTGTAATACATCTATAACCATGGAGCGGATCATTTCTTTCAACTGTGTATTGTTTTCCATCATGAACCTCCATATAGGTTGCATTGCTGATGCAATGACCATGTCAACTAACGGTGTACACAATCAAGGATACATTCATGATGTGACACAATAACTAGGTTTAACTCTGGCACCAGCTATTTCCTATACAATTATTTTTCAAAACTATCAATAATACCCACAATAGCACAATCTACTGCGGTGCCTCTATCATCTTCGAAAATATGCCGTGCCGATGAGCCTCGAGTTAGAAGCACATATTCACCTTCACCAGCACATACTGTATCGACGGCGATTTCTATGCGCCCCGTCAACTCTTGTTCTCCGTCGAGAATGTCCACCATCATCAGTTTCATTCCCTTTAGAGATTCATGCTTTTGAGTAGATACGATACTACCCACAACTTTACCGACTTGCATACTTCTCGTTCCCTTCAATTATTGTGATACCTAAGCGCTCGATTTCATCTCGAGCAGCCATGGTGAACCGTTGTCCCCTATATATGACGATAATAGACTGACTTTCACAAGATCTAACAAAAGAGGCCGTTATCCAAGCTTGATGACTAGCATATATAGGACGACCAAATTTATCTAAAAATTTGATAGGCCAATCTAGAATGACTGATGGATTCATCAACGAGGTTACAGGAACTGCTAGGCGTATTGTCACCTCACAGTCATAGGCTAATGCACGATGCAAATAAGTAACCCAAGGCACCAATGTATCGCCCATTAACTCTCGTATATGACCATAATCTATACCACTGAAAGAAATGAGTTGATTCTGCAACAATATATGTTCATCATAGCTATTGCACTCTGTGACCATAAACGTAGCAGTGGATGTCATACGCTTTTCTAGGCGTTCTAGCACCAGTTTAACTAATGCATCCATATTAATGCTCACTTCCCATGGCAATCCCTAAGGGCGTTACAAATTCTGGATATAATGGCTTATCTACGGGCAATCCTATATATTGACTGAAAGTTTTTGTGAATTCCTCAAAATTAGAAGCACCACCTACAACAACAATAGGAGTCCCCTTTTCATAGCCACCCTCTTGCAACGCACGCTTAGAAATAGCTGCCATTTTTTCAACAACAGGCCGTATGGTTGCATATACATCGCGTTTATTTGCTTCATTGCGCTTATAAGCCTCCGCTTCAGGGATGGAAATCCCATAGGCCCCGCTAATTACGAGGTTCATATGGGTACCTCCTGTAGGCTCATCTACGGTATATACAACTTGGCCATCTTTTAAAATGCTTATGCCCGTAGTACCACCACCGACGTCAATAACAGCTCCATCGGTGATGCCTAGCACATTAGCAGCAGCGGTAGGCTCGTCTAAAATACAGGTTACTTCAAAACCGGCACTTTCAAGAACATGACCTACTACATCTTTATTCTTGCCTATCGTTCCAGGTGGAATAGCTGCTGCAGCATATACAAGTTCTGTGCCTAAGGCTGCTTCCGCCTGAGCCTTTAGCGCTCGCGTAATCGTAACAGCTCCCACATAGTCAACTACAAGGCCATCTCGAATAGATTCGTTGTATTCAAAGGCACCATATATAGGTTTACCTTTATCGTTTACTACGGATAGGACAATAGATGATGTACCAAGGTCAATGCCTACGCGCAAATTCTTTTGATTATGAGAGCTCACTTGTTTAGACTCTACAAGATCAGAGAACTCTTGCAAGGTATTATTTGCCTTTTTCAAACCTTTCATCATATCACCTACTTTACTGTACAATTCTCGCCATTACTGTACCTTGTACATTGGCAGCATTTGCCTCATCTGTATCAATATGGAGTTCTAGAATAAATCCCGGTACGGCTCGAACGATGACATCACCAAATACAGTGGTACGTTCTGGCGTTTGAAGTTCAACATTTACGCTGTCGCCATCGTTTACATTAAGCCGTTTTGCATCATCAGGCGACATATGAATATGTCGTTTTGCAACGATGCAAATAGGTTTTGTAATTTCCCCATTTTCAGTACATAGAGTAATCTCTACGGCTGTTTCTAAATGACCAGATAGTACAATAGGAGGTTTTATACCCAATGTACGTGCATCGGTCAAAGATACCTCCACTTGTGACTGTTTTCTAAGAGGACCTAAAACACGGACATTTTGAATGACCCCTTTAGGCCCCACTAAAGTAACTGTTTGTTCTGAAGCAAACTCTCCAGTTTGCTTCAAATCACTTTTCTTAGTAATAGCCTGATTAGGGAATAATATATCCCAGTCCTCCTGACATAGATGAACATGTCTATTGCTCACACCTACGGGAATGGACGATTCGAACATGGCTTCGATCACTTCTCGTACAATAGTACGAATCTGTTCCCGATCCATAAGCTATTATCCTTTCTTAGGTAAAATTAATTCTACATCGCTATGAGGGCGTGGAATTACATGAGTAGATACTACTTCTCCTACTTTTTGTGCTGCAGCACAACCTGCATCAACAGCCGCTTTTACAGCACCTACATCACCACGAACCATTACAGTTACAAGACCGGAACCAATTTTTTCAGTACCTTCTAATGTAACGTTAGCTGCTTTCACCATTGCGTCAGCCGCTTCAATTGCGCCTACTAAACCTTTTGTTTCTACCATGCCTAATGCGTTATTCATGATAATCTCCTTTATTGCTTACAACTTTATTTCTTTTTAGGGTTTTTCTTTGGTGTTGGTTTCTTTGTACCTGTTGATTTAGAACTTTTTGGTTCTATGATCGTAGATACGATTTCATCTAACGCCGCAACAACCTTTTCATCTAATTTGGGTTTCTCTGTTTTAGAAGTTGTAACTTCAGCTTTGACTGGTTCATCTTCTACAATGCTATCAGTTTCTTGAATACCAGTACTTGCCTCAGTTAACTGTATATCATCAGCTACCTTATCTGGCTTATCTGTAAAATCATCATTAAAGGATTCTACTAAGCCTTCTACAGGTCGAGGAATTACTTTATGCGCTATATAAAGGTTCATGCCTTTTGTAAGAGCTACACCAGTTTGAACGGCTGCTTCAACAGCAGCTACATCACCAGCAACCTTTACGGTCATCCATCCAAGGCCTCTCGCCTTTTCTATTCCTATGAGCCGTACATTTGCAGCTTTAACCATTGCATCTGATGCGGTGATAGCCCCCAACAAACCAGCTACTTCTAGTAACCCGAGTGAATCTTTCACCATGCCACCTCCCGACGTCTATTTTTTGATGATTCGCACGTAGGATTCATGCATTCCTATGACATTAGCTACGTTGCATATCTACTAACATTTGACGAATCAAATCTTTTAACTCTGGTTCTTGAATCTCTGTTTTAGGTTCTTCTTTCGATTTCTCCTGCACAGGTTCATCCTTGAGCATACCTACTTCATCTATTATGTCCATAATGATAGCCCGTAACATTTGTTCATTTAGTTCTGCCATTATGAATCCTCCTATTCACATTGTGAAAGTATCATCTATAGCGACGTAATGATATGTAATGAATGTCTCTTTGAAACAACATTTATTAGATAATATAAGCATTACCTTTATTCTTAGGTTCTTCTCCCATAGTTTCTAGTAACGCTAACCCCACATCACGTGCTACTTTTACAGCTTGTTTAACAGCGCCAGAGTCACCACTAATTTGTAAAATAACTTCATTACTCATAGCGGAACTTGATGGAGAGCGGTAACCTACCACATCTACATTAGCTGATTTAACTGCTATATCTGCCATAACTACACCTATTGCTGCTGGGGCCCCAACGATTAACCCAAAGGCTTTACCTTCTGGTGTCCCAAAGGCAGTCACCAATGCTTCTCCAGCACGAGCTGTATATTGAACCTCCACATGGCCTGCGTCATTCATATATACTTCGCCGAAGGTTCGTTCTAATTCACGCAATGCTACCTCTACAGAACGTCTTACATCAGATACGTCATCGCCACCAAATATGATAAGGGAACCAGCACCGGCGCCACCTTTCATATCACGGGCAAGTTCAATGCTAACAATCTCAGTATTCGTTGCTTTTACAGCTTCATCAGCGGCCATGATTTGCGGCCCTGCACCTGTACGTGAGCCTAAGATACCGATAGATCGATATGACTTAGTGAGCTTCATAGCTTCCAATACTTGACTGTCTACATTGGCAATTACAAGGCCAATTGTATCGCCTGTTGTAGTACTGCCTACATGTTCAGTAATCATTGAAGTTTGTAGTTGATTTGTAGTAGGTGAACTTACAGGTGACGAAGCACATGATGCATTACCTGTTGCGCCTGTAATTTTGCTTAAATCAGCACCATCGATACGCATCAATACACGCTTTAAAATCTCATCTACCATACTTTTAGTATCGGCCATAATTATTCACCCTTTGTTGGTAAAATACCTTCTACATCTTTATGTGGTCTTGGAATTACATGAGTAGAGATAACAATGCCTACGCGTTCTGCAGCGGCTGCACCTGCGTCTACAGCAGCTTTTACAGCACCTACATCACCGCGAACCATAACAGTAACGAGACCAGAGCCAATTTTTTCATTCCCTACGAGTTCTACATTAGCTGCTTTAAGCATTGCATCTGCTGCTTCAATAGCGCCTACTAGGCCCTTAGTTTCCACCATACCTAATGCTTCTTGTGTCATCTGTTTTCTCTCCTTTTACAAAACATAGAGCAAAGATTACAAATTTATTTTTCTAATAGTTCCACCATAGTGCCTATATTCATAAAGGCAAAGTGTGCTGTTTTAAGTAGTTGTACCATTAATACTGCACCAGTTCCTTCACCTAATGCCATTTGCCCATGGATTGGAACTTCATCAAGACGAATATTTGCATAAGCCAATGCTGCGGCCATCCCTACCTCACGAGAATAATGAGATGGAATACCGTATAATGGAGCATCTCCATTCATTTGCGTAGCACAAGCCATGGCAACAGCTGTAATATATCCATCGATAACAAATGGAATATGTAAGTCCGTACAAGCAACCATAGCACCGGTAATAGCGGCTATATCAAAGCCACCTACACGGCTGATTACCTCTTTTGGACTATTTAAGTGCCCCTTATGATGAGATAGTGCAGTACGTACAAATTCTCGTTTTTGATTCATGTACGCCTCTTCATCAGGACCAGATCCAGGACCTACGGTTATCCGTGGGTCTAGTTTTGTAAGACCACTCAAGACAGCTGCTGAAGTTGTGGTATTACCAACACCCATTTCACCAAAGGAAAATAAATTGATACCCGATTCTGCGTAGTAGACAACGCGGTTATATCCCGCTTGGTACGCTAGGTCAAATTCTTCAGCGCTCATAGCAGCACCGTCTAATATATTCTTTGTGCCTTGAGCAACCTTTCGATTCACCCCAATACCTTGTGGACAAGCAATGCCTACATCTACCACTTCGTAAGGGATATGGTTAAAGATACAGTAATTAGCAACTGCACTTTTACCATCAATCATATTTTGAGACTGTTTACGAGTAATCTCATAGTTATAACCAATTAGACCATCTACGGAGATACCATTATCTGCAGAAAAGATAATATGCTGAGCATGAATCTCAGGTGCCATATCCTGCCAAGCAAGACACATTTTTTTGAAATATCGTTCCCATAGACCCAAGCTTTTTGGAATGATCGCCTTATTTAAAATAAATTGATTAAGTTGTTCTTCAAAAACTTTGTCCATGGAAAAACCTTCTTTCAACTAACTATATATGTAGTTACATAATTGTTTTAACGACTCTTCGTCGTGAACTGATATTTCAAAAATCTTAGTGGCTCCCGCTAGTTTGAGATTGCGCCTAGGTGCCTCAACATCTTTGCCCGTATCTACCTTTGACACAACGCCTATAACTTCGCGATTGAGGGAGTTCCCAAAGCTTGGTGGAAATATGGTTGTTTCATCACCTGCAGGAATCATAAAAATCACTAAGTCCGCATCATAGGCGTGCAAGATAATGCCTCGATAGTAATTAGGATTTTCCATATATTCCCCAGGGGTATCGATGAAGTTTCCCACCCGCGTTATGGCTTGTGTCTTATGATACGTAGCCGAGCCATGAGTAATCGTATCTGCTAATGTAGTTTTACCACAACCGCTACGACCTACTAGAAGGATGCGTTTTTCTTTCTTTTCGGTGCTCATAATTGCCCTTTCATTAGGATCTTGTTAAATCCGTTGGGAAGAATCCTAATATGCGTTGCAGTCCTTCAATTACGCTACGCAAAGCAGATTCAACAGCAGATACATCACCAGTTATGAGAAGTGCCCCCGAAAATCTATCGATGAAACCGATTTCGATATCACCAGATTTACTTGCAATATCGGCTGCAATAATGGTCCCTTCGCCAGGTGTTATGGTAAGAATCCCAATGGCATTTCTACCTTTTTCCTCGAGCCCCATTTTTCTAAATAGGTCTGGTTTAGGATTGGCAATAACATGGGCTATCGTAACCTGCTTTCCGGGTACAAATTCTTGTATGATGCGCTGTTTTGCATCAATTACCTCTTGAAAGGCCATATAATCTCCTCCTAATTCAAAATAAATTCTTTGAACCATCCTGATAAACTATAATTTGTTTTGTCTTATATACTCTAGCTAGAGTTAAGGTGCCACTAATTGGAAGAATAATACGGCCAAGCCCGCCCCAATCAACGGACCAATAAATGGTACCCATGCATATTGCCAGTTTGCAGTTCCCTTATTAGGAATCGGTAGTAAGAAATACGCTAACCGTGGACCAAAGTCACGGGCTGGATTTAACGCATATCCAGTAGTTGCACCAAAGGACATACCAATAGATGCAACCAAAATACCGATGACCATAGGTGCTAAACCATCAGCCATTTTACCTAAGCAGAGAATAGCTAGCATAAACATAAACGTAGCTATAATTTCGGACATCAAATTGAACGGTTTATTATCGATTGCTGGACCTGTTGCAAAAATCCCTACGCAGTTCCCTTCGTCAGGACCTGTTACTTTAAAGTGTGGATAATAGAACAGTGCAGCAATGGCAGCGCCTGTAAAACCACCTGCAATTTGCGCTATAGACATTGGAATGACTTGATCCCAAGGGAATATACCTGCCACGGCAAGGGCAAAAGTAACGGCTGGATTCAAATGACCCGGGCCACCAAGTGTAATCCCTACATATACACCAAAGGCTACGGCAAATGCCCATCCGAAGATAATGTGTAGCCAGTTAGTACCAAAAATACTAACAATGGTTTTCTTTAACAAGATAGATGCATTGGTAGTATTACCAAATGCAATTAAAACGGCAGTACCAACAAACTCACTAATATACATTTGCGTTACGTCCATTGTTTTCACCTCATTGAGTTAACAGAGATTGTAATGCATGAGATGCAATGTCCATATCCTGTGCCACGGTACCACCGCTAATGCCGAGTCCACCAATTATCTTTCCATTCATGATGATTGGATAGCCTCCACCAAAGGTGCAAATTTTACGGTTTACCATGGATTCTATGTTGAATAGATCGCCATCAGGCTGTGCGTTTAAATGTATTTCATGAGTTGCTGATTTAAGCGCCACTGCGGTGTACGCCTTTGCCTGTGCGATGTCGTTACTGATGAGCAATGCATCTGACATACGTTGGAAATACATTAATACACCGTTTGCATCTACTATAGATACAACGATAGGTACGCCTATGGACTGAGCGTAGTCCATTGCCGCTTGTGAAAGCTTCGTCATAATATGCTCTAACTCTGATCCAGTTGTCATATCATTAACTCCATTTTCAGCAGTCTGCTCTATATTACCTACGCATTGATTGCTTCCTGTTAGTATTTCCTCACGACTAGTTGTTACACGTTCTGAAACGCGTTCTACAATTGTTTCCACAAATTGTACATAGTCTTCCATGCGAGCCATGATATATAGAGCATCAGATAGTCGATTAATAAATTTACGAACCTCATCGCGAATAGGTTCTACAGAACCTAAGCTTATAAGCAATCGTTCACCGCGACGACAAATGGTGCGCGCCACGTGTAGCTCTGCAGCAGATAGATAATTTCCGCTTAATATAAAGCTATGTTGCTGTGGCAATCGCTTTGTATAGTCATCAATCATGTGTTCCAATTCGCTTATATCTTGTTGTGAAATTAGATTACTACTTTCACTAAGATTTTCCACATGAGGCGTTGCTACCTCCGCACATAAGCGGAATAGCTGATGTTGTAATGTGTGAAGCACATGTTTATTGTCTGGTGAGACGACTAATTTCTCACATACACTAACCTGTGCATTTAATTCATCAAAGGTTCCATATGTGTCCACACGAAGTGAATTTTTTGGTACTCTAGTGCCATCAAAGAGGGCTGTTGTACCTGTATCACCGGTTTTCGTATAAATAGCCATATGCACCACCTCTAAAGTTAGTTAGATTTAAAAAGCTACTTCCAATCGTTCATCAGAAACGAAAGGATTACCTTTTACAAGGCGGGCTGCATTGACACCTAAGGTGCGTAAGCTATCTGGATATTGAGCATAGCCCGTAAGTCGATAAATAAATTGATGAGCCGGTATATTTTTATAGGTTAACACAATCGTCTCATCATCAACGCCTATCCCAACAGATAAAGCCGAATTACGAGATGCTAGGTCAGCCAATGTCGTATGCGTACCACTATGGAACTCAATGACAACAGGTAGACCTTCCTCTTCAATGCCATATAGAACGGGTTTTAGTATATCCGCACTGATATGCTGTGTGGCATAGAGCAATATGGTTGGCTTACTGACGATACTTTGATCCATCATAGGCCTCCCTTCTGTGCATAAGATAATACCAATCCTGTTGCTACCGCATTTCGTGCCCCTTCAACGCCTCGAATATTGCCTCGCCCTGCTACTAATGCATATTGTGAAAGTGCATCGGTTACGAGTTGAGGAATTTCAAAGTCTAATGCAGAACCACCTACGATAACTACAAATGGTATATCTCGCACATTATGAGTAGGACTCACAGATGCCAAAGCGCGGAGTGAATTTGTAACAAATACCCGTTTCTTGGCGGTTTGACGGACACGCTTAATCGTTTCTAGAGGGATATCTCGCTCTACAGGAACGAGCCCATCCGGAGTAATGATAACAACGCGGCCAAACAATGCTGCAGGAAGCGGTTCATTAAAGAACTGCACCGTTCCATCTTCGTGACGAATGTGATATACGCTGAGTACTTGAGCTAATGGATCTCGTTTGATGGCTTCTGCAATATGCATATCCTCTAAACCAAGTTCAGAATTGATGAGCATAGTTACCATATTTCCTGCCCCAGCAAGATGAATGGCCTTAATTTTTCCTTCTTGGTTAATGATGGATGCATCAGTTGAACCAGCCCCTAGATCGAGTATAGCCATTGGTTTTGCTGTCCCCGGCGTTGTCAATGCGCCTAAGATAGCTGATTCAGCCTCTTCACCACCGATTTCAACTGGTACGCCTAGCTCTTTTTCAACCTGCTTTGCAATGATTTCCATTTGTAAATGATCTGACTTAACCATGGAGGCAATGCCTACAGCTTGTTCCATAGAGAACTCACCTGCAAGGCCGCCCTTTACATTGATAGGAACAGATACATCTACGGCTAGCAAGTCTTGGATGAATACATCTTGAGGTGATTTATTCGTCAATTGAGCCATTGTAAGGCGAACCTTTTCAAGCATGCCACCTACGTTCGTACCTGCTTCACCACTAATATCATCGATAGGATGAACAGATTCGAGAGTTTCCATAATCCGCTCTGCCCCAGCAGATACATCAACGGATACAGTTCGGTCATTCCCCATAACAATGATGGAGCCTGCCGGTATTACCCGCTCCTTAACGTCCCCTGCCGGTGTTTTGATGACTACAGCTGAGCGATTTCCGATAAGAGCTCTAGCGATAGGCACAATATTCTTTGTTTCCTCTGGTGAAAGCTCAAATACAGTGGCAATCCCATAAGGATTTGATAATTGTGATACCACTTGCCCCGGTTCTACAACCTCTACAGCAGAAAGCATACCCATTGGAATTTTATCGATATACGCAACCTCATCTACGATAGGAATTTTATGATCCAATCGGTTGTTGACGAGCACGCCGTCATCGGCTTGAAGAATAGCAGCTCGAATATCATAACCTCGTTTACAGTACGCATTAATAAGCTGTGCTACCAATTCAAAATCGATAATCTTTGGAGCTACTACAATGTATGACTGACCTTGTGGCTTATCAATCAGTTCCTCAATGGGAACCGTATAGCCTACGCCAAGACCTAATCCACCGGGTGTTTTAGGATTATGACCGATCATGGTGGATTCTGTAATTATGGTTTCTGTAATCGTTTCCATAGCCACATCACCGATAACTGGTGTAGCCTCATTAATGCGAACTAAGTCAATGTCCCGTAGTGTAAGATTAGCAGATCTAATTAGCGACTTGAGGGAATCCATGAGACCTACGATATTTTCGCGTGTTCCTTTAATACCTGTAGTACTAGCAATGGCAGAAGATAAGAACTTTACCTCTCCATTGCTATGAATTTCGGCCAAGGCCGCTTCTGTTGTAGAGTTTCCAATATCGATGCCAACAATTCGTTTCATAATGACATCTCCTATAGGTTAATTATCACCTTTGAGTTTTTTACGACGTTCGTAGTTTTCTGCAGCTTCTCGTACAAAGTTTGCACAAATCGGAGCCCCTAAACCATCAAGTTCGCTAGCAATATCTAATAATTCTTGTTTGGAAGAACGATATGGACGAAGTGCGTTGTACATTTCAAGTAAGCGTTTATCACTTACCTTTGTCATTTCTGCAGCACGAGAGAAGTTGAGTTCAATTTGATCTCGGCCCCCAGCCTTAGCAATTTGACCTTGAGCTTTCAAAATGGATGGAGAAATTTTTAAATCGTCCATTGTGATATGACCGGCCATTACGTTATCCATCGTAATGTGGCTCAAGTCTCGACCTTGACCAAGATTAATCCATTCTGGGTGTTTTTTAGAAATTGGATAATCTTCGATGGTAACCACTCTATCTACAACTGCTGTATTAGGTGTAGATGATGTATGAGGCGCAGAGTATTGTGTAGTATTTCCCTTTGCCCCATCTATTTCAGATACGATCTGCCGAATTAAGGCTTCTAATTCGTTAGCCATAGTAAACCTCCTTATACAGTGACACGAACTTCATCAGCTGGCTTACCTTTTACTACATGCTTAGTTTCCTTGATATGAAGCAATGCAGATAGTGCTTGGTATTTTGGACGAGCCATTTGATCGTTCAATGTTGGTACTGGTGTTGGGGATTCGCCCTTAGCGTATTTAGCAGCATTTTTACCGATAGCACGGTATGTTTCAGCTGTTAATAGCGGTGCTTGAGGGAATAATTCCAAATTTGAAAGTGGTTGTAAATCGCGTTGGTGAATCAAAGTAGTACCTTTAGATTGAATACCGATACATACACCAGATCCAGAAATAGAATCGCCTTCAACAGCTACGGCCGCTACGTCAGAGGAACGATATACGCGAATCACACGAGCTTTTAAACCTTCTTCTTCGATACCAGCTACTAATTGGCGAATCACTTCTTGATGCGGTACACCAACGATAGTTTGTCGTTGACTACGACCAAAGGCAGGGCCAACAGCAATAACTACTTCATCTGCGCTTGTACCAGGTTGTGCAGGACCCCCAGTTTGGAGCCAGCTATCGTCACCAGTTGGATCTTCATGTCTAGGAGCCGCACTTGATGTTGTGCTTTCACCAACACTAGCCTTGAATTGTGGTGCCTCATGAACACCACCCATTTCTTGTAAAACGTCTAGGATAATAGAACGTAATACATCTCTGTTAATTTCAGCCATCATGACACCTCCTTATATATCCCGTGGATCAATGGCGTTTGGAATATTTTTAATGCGTTCCCAATCTTCACCTTCCACACGATAACCTGTGCCAGCACCTTGATAGTCATTTCTATTGTTAATCGCGGAGATAACATTGAAATCACGGTCAAAGATGGCCGATGTTTGTAAGTAATCGCCGGAGATTTTTTGTTTTAATAGATTCAAAATACTTTGTGCTACATCAGTATGACCTTCTTTAGCTAAGCCTTTTACAAAGTCAACGCCTGTAACACCGCGGTTTAACAAGTCTTGAGCCGCTTTAATATCTGCAACCTTATCGCGAGGAGGCATGTCTTTAGAGCCATTCGCATAGGTAGCAGCCTCTACCTCTTGATCTGTAATCGGAGGCAAACCTAAGGCTTTGAACAAAGCTTGTAGTGCACGAGCCGCTTTATTACGAACCGCTACTACTTCTTCTTCGCGAACAGGGATAAGACCGCCATTTACCTTGAGGTCACGTTGGATAACTGTCCAGTCATCATAGTCCTCTGCATCCCAGTTGGAGCCAGCAAACATGTTGTCATAGTTTGGTGTAGAACTATAACCAGAGCAGATGAAGTCAGTGCCTGGTGCAAATTGCATCAATGTACGAGCTGTTCTACGCAAGTCGGAGTGACTGAATGTTTGGTCATTACTAGATGCACATTCAAGGTCGAGCATAGCTGCTACAAGGTTTTCTGCTAATACAGCACGGATACCAGAAGGTACGGCTGCTGGAATACCGATACAGCTTACAGAACCATTTTGGATACCTTGTACGCCAGCGCCTTTTGTGATGTATAGGCAACGGATTTCAAGGTACAACATAGATTTACCTTCTGCTTGGCCCATTTGTACTTCAGAACCTGTACCAGAAGTAAAGCGCATTTTAAGGCCACGAGATGCATAAGCAGATGCGAGGAAGCCTTTAGACCAAGGTGTATCATCACCATCAGTAAATACATCTTCTGTACCATATACAGAAATAGTTTCTGCATAAGCTGTGAAGCCACGCATACCAAGTTCCAATTCTGTTGCTTCTTCCAAGGAGCATTGAGTCAATACGCCTGGTCGACCACATTGAGAACCTACAAGTAAGCTGATCGCATTAAGTGGTGCATAACGAGCAACTGCAACTGTTGTTTCTTCTTCTGCGAACCCACGAAGCGCACCTTCTGCAGCATCCGCTGCGATTTGTACTGGGTTGTCGTTTACGTTCGTTACATGGGCTTGGTTAGCCATTGTACGACGAGCACGCATTTTTTGCATACATTGCATCATTTCAACAACGTTCATGCAAGAAACAACTTCCAGCATTTTCGCTGGGGTAATAGATTTACAAATCTTAACGATTTCTTCACGAGGCACTGATGGTGTAAGCATCATATTAGCAATCTCTTTTGAGTCCATTGCCATCGCTTGTTGAGCACCATCGAGAACGATACCGTAGTTCGCAATAAATGTATCGATAAGATCAAAATCTTCACGGCGTTTACCATCGAGTTCAACGATGCGACCGCCTTCGATTTTGAGGCTAGGCTTTGGATCTTGAGGAGATTCCATGGCTATAAAACCTTCCTCTACCCATTCCTTTACATAACCATCCTGATTAACAGGACGTTGACTTAAGACTTCGAAACGTTTTGATTTCATAGGGCATACCATCCTTTCAGATTAGATATAGGAAGGGGCTCCGTTCACTGGTTCGTCACCCATAGTACCGAGCAATTGTTTACCTACTTCACGAGCAGAGATAACCGCTTGTCGTACAGCCCCAGAATCGCCAGAAATCTGTAAAATTACTTCGTTAGAATTACTTGTACCTGCAGACGGAGATGCATAACCGATTACATCAACATTCGCAGATTTAACAGCTACATCAGCCATAACTACTCCAATAGCTGCGGGAGCACCTACGATAAGGCCAAATGCTTTACCTTCAGGAGCCCCAAATGCTGCATTTACTGCATGACTAGCGCGTGCTGTATATTGAAGTTCAATATGACCAGCATCGTTTGCATATACATCGCCAAAGGTGCGTTCCACTTCAGCTAACGCTACTTCAATAGCTCGTTTTACATCGGATACATCATCACCACCAAAGATGATTAACGAGCCATGGCCTGCGCCACCTTTAGTATCACGAGGTAATTCAATGCTAACGATTTCAGTATTGGTTGCTTTTACCGCTTCATCAGCAGCCATAATATGTGGGCCTGCACCAGTACGAGCACCTAAAATACCGATAGAACGATATTTTTTCTTTAGTTTCATCGCATCTAATACTTGTTGATCTACGTTAGCAATTACGAGACCTATAGTATCACCAGTTTTACTAGTCCCTACAAATTCAGTTAATCCACATGTTGTCGCCATAATACCCTCCATACGTATAATGAAAGTATCTATGTACAAAAAACTATGTTGCGATATACCATTTTATATTTTTTAACATTTCTTTAACCATTCATATGTATGCAACACTACATTCTGTACACCATATATTGCTATAGAGCATGCCTTGCTATTCAGTCACAACCCATCGGACTCAATCCTTTCTAAATATAAGTAATATAAGGCTTTTATCTATCTTTATTATAAAAATTATTAAATACAACTTTTTTATGTGTATTCGTAAAATGCGATTTTTCTATTACTAAAATACGACAATTCTGTTATACTTATACATGTAAAAGCAAGAAATAACGTAATTTTATAGGTATATGAATTTTAGGTGGTATGTCACTTTTCTCTTTTCACAGGTTTAGAGCCGCCCCTTTCGATAGAGAGCAAGTAGAGCTATTTTAGCGGTGTGCTTACTAGACCTCTTAACACATTTGTGATTGGAGGTTTCACCATGATTTGTACGAATGAAGATACTAAGCTTATCAATGAAATCATGCGCGATTTCACAAACATAACAAAAATCGCCGCCATTTTTGTAAATAATCGTGGAAAAGTATTATCTCAAGAATATAACTTTTCTCCATTTTGTAAGGTTGTAAGGCGCAATCCAAGCTACGCCAAACGCTGCAATCAATGCGACTTATATGGTGGACTAGATGCTACAAAAGAACTATCCTCCTGCCCATATCGCTGTCACATGGGCCTTATAGATTTCTCCGTGCCCATCATGAAAGATGGTGCCATCTTAGGTTTTATCATGGCCGGGCAAACGAAAACAGAGGATACGACAATTAAGCCCATCTTACCTACCCAAACCGATTGGCATGATGATACTAAACTTCGCGCCTTGTATCGGACCTTGCCTGTTTTGACTGCAGAACAAATTTACAGCGCTACAAAGGTTTTACGGATTTTGGTAGAACACTACTTCCCATTTAACGATGCCATAGCTGAAGAAATGCCTTATGAACAATTGCCAGACTTTGTAGAATCGGAACGCCCTATTAATCGTCCAGAAATCCGAAAAGCTATGTTATATATAGAAAAAAACCTGAGCAAACGCGTGTCGCTCAGGAGGATTTCGGAACATATTCATTTAAGCGAGTCCTACTTCTCTAAAATTTTTAAAGATGATACAGGACTTTCAGTAGTGCAATATATAACACTATTGCGTATACAAGAAGCCAAAAAGTTATTAGTATATTCCCAACTAACGGTTAATCAGATTAGTAAAACATTGGGCTATAACAGAACAAGCTATTTCTGTAAAATTTTCAAAATGGCTACCACTGAAACACCACATTCGTATCGGAAAAAATATGCGAAACCTATAGATGCTTAATATACTAACTTAGCAATAATCCTCTTATAAGGATTAAATTACCAATCTTATACTATGTCTCATTAAACAGTATTTAAACATACTAAAAAAGACGTAACACTATTTGGTGTTACGCCTTTTTTGTATTAGAGAGTTAATCTAAGGAGATGTTTTGTGAAATACACTATGTTATTAACGACTCACTTCATTAGAACGCTGGGATAATTGCACCTTTGTAGTGTTCTTCAATGAATTTCTTAACTTCTGGAGATTGTAATGCTTTAGCTAATTTTTGAATAGCAGGTTTATTTTCATCACCAGGGTTAACGGAAAGAAGATTTGCATATGGAGAGTCAGCTTTTTCTACGAATAATCCATCTTTTGTAGGGTTAAGACCAGCTGGCAATGCATAGTTAGCATTGATTACTGCTGCATCTAAGTCTTGGATAGAACGAGGAATTTGAGCTGCTTCTAACTCAGTAATTTGAATATTTTTAGGATTGCTAGTTACATCAAATACTGTATTAGTCAAACCAGTTGGATCTTTTAATGTTACTAGACCAGCACTTTGCAACAAGAGAAGTGCACGAGCACTGTTTGTTGGATCAGATGGAATTGCTACTTTTGCGCCATTTGGCAAGTCTTTCAAGTCTTTAATTTTTTGAGAGTAAATAGCCAATGGTTCAATGTGAACTGGTGCAAAGCTTACAAAATTTGTACCATGATCTTTATTGTAGTTATTTTGGTAAGGTACGTTTGCAAAGAAGTTTGCATCTACTTCATGGCTAGATAGAGCCATATTTGGTTGAATGTAGTCTGTAAATTCAACGATTTGTAAGTCTACACCTTCCTTAGCCAAGATAGGTTTAACTTGTTCTAAGATTTCAGCATGAGGTACAGGATTTGCTGCTACCTTTAATACCTCTTTAGAGCCACTAGAGCTCGCGTTATTTGTGGAAGAGCCACAACCACTAATCAATAAGGACGCACCCAGTACGGCCGTCGCTGCTAATGCTAACCATTTTTTCATGTAATCCTCCTATCTACGATGAAAACCTACATCTCTGACGAGGACTCATACGTATACAACATTCGTAGACATTGTAATAAATCTATTCTTCTTATCTTGTATCTACATTTAATTATTTAATAATTTCGATGTAGTAAGTATAGCAATTTAATTCCTACTCGTATAATAGATTTTATATATGTAATAATATAACTTTAATCTATAGCAAGATAAGAGTAATTACATTTAGCTATGCCAAGTACATAAAAACGGTACTAAGATGATTCCCTGCACTACTAGGTAATATACCTAATAGGTACAATCAATCTTAGTACCGTTATACATATCGATCTATATTATAAACAATATAAGCAAAATCAAAAAATCAACTTATAGAGTTGACGTTGTTTGCTCAATAGAAATAGTTACAGGTGCTGATAATTTAGCCTCTAACCAAGCTTTTATTCGTTCTGAATCTGCATCAGATACAGCGGATGTAGTATGGATGATCACCATATAGCGACTCGCTTTAGGCTGTTCTAGATTATCTATCAAAGGCATACCTTCTACTTTGCTTACAAACGGGAATAACGCCTTTGCTTCAGCTTCTGTCGTTTTCATAGTATTTATAGTTTCACTTACTAATTGATAAGTCGGCTGGTACAGATTACTCAAGTTTTTATATGTTTCAAGATTCTCCGAAGATTTATTCAAGTTCGTCTTATCCATAGTAGATTTTTTCTCATCTACGCTATTAACAAATCGTAATGTATAAGGCTGCAAGTACTCATCCTTCTGTAACTTATCATCCAACTGGGCTTGCTCCTCTGAAGTCACAGGAGCGCCTATAACTACTATGTTTACTAGCTTATTCGTTTGATCCAATGAATAATCAATCACTTGTCGACGTCCCTCTTGATTAATATCATTCTTAATAAACTGCTCCATATGATTTGACTCAGAATACTTGATGGTCATATCATAGCCTGCATAAATACTTGGTATAGCCATAATAAGACCAATCACGAGAAATATTAGCTGGTTACGACGATTAACCTCTTCTACTTGTTTATGGAATGGCAAACTATATACACCTTTTAAAACAATAAAAGCTGCAAAGAAGATGAAAAATGCATTTATAAAGAATAAATAGCTAGCCCCAAAGAAATAGTGCCAATTTCCATTAGCAAGTCCATATCCTGCCGTACATAGTGGCGGCATAAGTGCAGTTGCAATCGCAACACCTGGTATAACATTATCTAAAGTCTTACGCGTTTGCCCAATAATCCCGGCTAACCCACCAAATATAGCAATGAATACATCAAAAATATTCGGTTCTGTACGCGCTAATAGTTCAGATGTAGCCGTCTGAACGGGAGTAATATAAAAATATAAAGCAGATGCCAAAACAGCAATCGTAATCTGTAAGGACAATCTTAAAATAGCACTTTTTACAACTGTAAAATTAAGCGTAGCGAAGCCAAAACCAGTTGCCAAAATAGGTCCCATCAACGGCGATATAAGCATAGCACCAATAACAACTGCCGTACTATTCATATTCAACCCAATAGAGGCAATAAACATGGAAAGGATCAGGATAACCAAAGCAGGTCCCTTAATCTTAGCACCACCTATCAGTCTTTTAGCGATAGTTGCATCATCAGCTCGCTCAAAATGTATATCAAAGTATTTATTTATTTGCATTCGTCCTCCTTATAATTTCATCAAATCTGCAAAGGTCCCAACGTTTACAAACATGTACTGTGTGGTTTTTAACATTTGTACCATCAAAATGGCGCCGGTGCCTTCGCCCATCGACATTTGGGCTTGGATAGGTACCATATCTTGTGTAATCCCCACCTCAGCCAATGCGAGCTCTGTGCCTTTTTCTCGAGAGTTATGAGATGGCAATGCATAATCCTTAACGCAATCATTTATATGTACCGCACAAGCCGCCGCTACCGATGTAATAAAGCCATCAATGACGAAGGGCTTTTTAAACTCAACACAAGCTAGCATAGCTCCAAGAATAGCAGCAATATCAAAGCCCCCTACATGGGCTACAATTCTACGAACTCGTTGAGGTTCACTTTCAGCAACAATACGATCCTTATGTGTATCTAATACAGAACGGACAAAGTCAATTTTACGCTTCATCAAATCTGGTTTATTCGGCCAAGAACCAGGTCCGACCGTTTCTGTTGGATCAGCCCCAGTTAAAGCGGACAACACACAAGCAGAGGTTGTGGTATTGCCTAACCCCATTTCACCAAAGGAAAAAAGATTTATTCCTTTTGCCACATAATGTTCAACTCGTTCATATCCAGCTTGAAAGGCACGATTAAATTCATCCTCTGTCATAGCAGGATGGTTCAAAATATTCTTTGTCCCCTTCGCTACTTTGCAATCCACACCAATACCATCATCTGAGGCAATGCCTACATCTACAACCTCATAGGGAATGTTGTTAAAGTTACAAAACTGTGTTGCCGATGAACGACCTAAAAGCATATTACGAGACTGCTTTTGCGTTACCTCGTAGTTATAGCCTACATAGCCTTCCATATTACAACCATTATCGGCAGAAAATATGATATGTTGAGGTCTAATGTCACCACTAATCTCGCCCCAAGCCGTACAAATCTTGCGGAAATATACCTCCCACAAGCCTAGACCACCTGGGATTAAACATTTGGGTTGAAGAAATCTATTTAATTGTTCCTCGATTGGTAATACTGAGTTATCTTTCATTGCATTCTCTAGTCCTCACATAATATGCGACTAGCCTTCTATTAATTCGATATTATTCTATATGAAAGTATAACATAAATTACATATCTAGTAATGTGAGGTTTGTACTAGTATTCATATATACGAATGATTCTCTCATCAGGAAATAGCCTATGCTTTTTAGCCTTATATTCGGGATTGTTATTAGAATCAAAATATTCAATCGTATTTCTTAGCTGTTCATGAGTAAATGGACTCGTACTTGGATTATATACAAGCTGATTAAATACAGCATACCGTCCATCATATGCAGCAAATAGTAAATTAGATTCCTTATCTGGATTGTATGAATCCACTAACATTCCTGGCAAGCCATTATTCCATACCGCTGAATAAGTAGGATTTTGTAACTCATCAAAGATTCCCCATAAACGCCAATATCCTTGCAATGTGTGATAGAAATTATACTCTTTATCTACAAGTACTTTATTTTCTATATCTTTAGTATCAGGATGATCTACGTCTAAAGGAATAATCTGAATAGAATACCAAATATCTCCTATCTCATACTCTATAAAAATATTATTATCTAACATATAGAACATCTTCAACTCTGCACCTTTTGGAATGCGGAATGTCAGGCCTTTACGAGTAATTGTGTCTGTATATGAATCTATATCCTTTAAACTCTTCTTACAAGGAACCTTGCTTCCTACTGGATACGATAAAAGAGTAGTCTTTCTCTCATCATGAATGAGCTTATCCGTTGAATGATACAATCTGCCCCGAATTAAACTTAATTCTTGAGCATATGTTTTTTCTTCACGTAAATACCCCTTAGCTATATCCTCTGACTTCATTCTTTCCAAATGTCTTTGTAAATCAGCTTCAATCTCATTATTTGTTTGTTCACTACTAACGCACTTCTCTTTAGCACTACCAGAAATATCACTTTGAGTAACCTGCTCTTTTGCATGTACTTGTGAAGCCATAAGACTTAGCATTAACAGTACAGCAAGGTATGAATATATTCTTTTCACAATACAACTCCTTAGCTTTATAACAACCACTACAATAAACTTCAATCTCTACTAGTATTGTACCTTTTAATACTTGTACAGTCATCAAAAAAGGTTATCCCGTACGGGATAACCTTTTATTTGAGTTATATAATTAAGTATTTTTCTTAAGTTTAACTAGTTGCTAAAACTAAGCACCTTGGAATTGTGGCATATCGTCGCCACTGGAATCGTCCAATTTACCTTGAAGGTCATGGTCAACCATAGCACATACGGATGCGTCAGACCATACGTTTTCAGCAGTTTCGATCATATCGATAATTGTATAGATTGGCAAGATGATACCAAGCAAACCAATTGGAGCACCGATGGAGCTCATCAAGGACAGTGTTAAGAAGTAACAGCCCATTGGAACGCCGGCATTACCAATGGCAGCAAGTACAGCAATGAACAACCAAGCAATCATTGTGCCCATAGTTAATTCAATACCTGCATTTTGCATTACGAATAAGGATGTTACAAGAATAAACGCTGCACAGCCATTCATATTAATAGTTGTACAAATTGGCAATACAAAACGAGCTACTGCAGGGTGAGCTTTCAAATTATCCTCAGCAGATGCCAATGTTACAGGCAATGTTGCAGCAGAAGATTTAGTGAATAATGCAACTGCTACAGCTGGAGACATTTTACGGAATAC
Source organism: Veillonella dispar (assembly GCF_900637515.1). Lineage (NCBI taxonomy): Bacteria > Bacillati > Bacillota > Negativicutes > Veillonellales > Veillonellaceae > Veillonella > Veillonella dispar. The sequence goes on from NZ_LR134375.1 coordinate 1,829,284, forward strand.
GTCCACAGGGTTTAAGCCACGGAACAACAAGAACAATGGAATAACGATAAAGAATTGGATCAAGTTACCGCCGATAACAACAGCAGTGTATTTACCTAAAGCACCAACGATGACGCCCGCTTCGATTTGAGCAGATAATTGACCTGCAAAAGCAAGGATGCCGATTGGCAACACATAAAGTAATGCTTTAATCAATGTAAATAGTAGTTCTTGTAAGCCGAACAGTACTTTCAATACTGCTTCGCGACCTTCTGTACGAGGCATAAATGCAAACGCTAAACCAACGGAAGCAGAGATAAACATAACGGACAATACGTTACCTTCCAAATATGGTTTCATAATATTGTTAGGAATAACGGATAAGAAGTGATCATAATATGTTACATGACCTAATTTTTCAGGTACTTGCGCTGCACCAGCACCAATTACATCAAGTGGTAAGTTACCTGGCGCAATCCATAGGAACAAGCCAAGGCCCACGGCTGCTGCACAAATTGTAGTAAGCAATGTATATACTACAGCATGACCAAAGATACGACCTGTATCCTTTTTAGCACCGAGCATAGATAATGTAGTAATTACTGCTAAGGACACAGTTGGAATTGCGATGAATTGGAATAAACGTGTGAACACAGCGGCAATAAAGTTAAATAATTCATTTAACGCTGGAATATGTTGCCATCCCAAGATAGCACCAATGATAAGTGCACCCATCCAAAGAATAAACTGACGCAATTTGCCTTGACCGCGGCTTTTTAAGGTAATCTCTTGCGCTAAGGCATCGACGTTTTTGTTGTTTTGATCTGCCATAAAAACACCTCTCTAAAAACTAAACTTCATGAGACCACAAAAGAAATAATCCCAGCCCTAGGGCTGGGATTGTAGATATATCCTAGTCTCTTTAAATCACATTATAAAGATATGATTTAACACTGTCAAACCTAAATATTTAATATAAGGATTAATATATTCAATTAATAAAACACTTTAACTCATAAAATCAAAGTAGATAAATACTAATGATACATGTCTATATCTACAGTAATCATTCGAGTTCGCTCTGGATTAAACACTGTCGCATTTATGCTCTCCACAACAATACCCAATCCAATTACTTAGATTGATAAAACACAGCCCGTGTCCCATCATTACTAATCAAAAGTTCCACAAAATGTGGCCTTTTTGTATTACCATCATCTACAAATACATATAATCTATGATTTCGAGTAGAGTTATATGTATCTTTAACTACAGTTTTTGTCTCTTTTCGAGGTGCAAAGCGTAGCCACTCTATAAAATTCCGTTGTGGTAAGTTTAGAGGTTCTTCCTCGATGCTCTCTATAATGTTATAGCTATCGGGATGAGATATAAAACGCTTTTTCTCCCCAGTGTCTAAATCACGTAATACACCATCCGCATCAATTTGCGCTGTATAGGTAGCATTTTGCTTAGCTATCATTTCATACTGTGAGATTACTTTAGGGTCTCCCTCTAATACAGTATATCTCGTAGGATATGCATTTGCCCAAACTAAGCTATCACCAGATGCAGAGGCTCTCAGAATCCCATCTGGTAGTGCATTCGGGCGCTTTAATCCTTCCGGTAATTCCTTATTATTAGGCCAGCCCCGTTTCCAATCCATTGTGCTAAACTCAAAACCATCCATTTGATCATGAGTCGTTTGAGTATCATACTTAAACCAATCGGCTACGAGCCAAGATATACTAAGGGTTACGACAATAAACAAAGCACAAGTCAATCGGCTATGTGTTTTTTCAGATATGGACTGTTTCTTAAAGCGCCTATATTGAAGTAACACACTCAACACTATGGCTATGCCAAAAACAATATATGTAATAGGCGCTATGTTAAATAGCACTACTACAATTACAAACAACACGCATAGTAGAACTGTTAATAGGCCATAAAATCCTTGGAACAAAACTCTCTCCTATTATGGATAACACTTAAAACATCTTTTTATACAACTCTTCTATATCTTTACGACTTATTTCAGCAACTGTATTAGCAATATTTCCTGTAGCGACAACGTATACATTATCTACAAGCCATGGAATGTCTTTTTTCGTAAAGCCTAATTCTGTAAGGTTTGTAGTAAGATCTAGGTCATGTACAATCAAGCGTAATGCTTCACCTAGTTCAGAGCCATCTCCGTGGTTAAATATACGAGCCAAGGCGTCAAATTTATCAGGGTTTGCACTCCATGTGTATTCCACAGCAACAGGCTCAATAACAGCAAGGCCTACTCCGTGGGTGATATCTTTAAGGCCACTGGCTGGATGTTCCATGCCATGTGCTAGTGTTACACCAGCTGTATTAATAACCATGCCCCCAATGGTGCTTGCTAATGTAACAGCTTCCCAAGCTTTTGTAAGTTGTTTTTCATTGAGTACTGCTGGTTTGCCTTCAGCTGTCGCTTTCACATGTTTATATAGAGGTACAAGATATTGTGCTAATAATGTCACCGCATAATGAGCCAATGCATCGGTGAAAGGTTGCGCTGTTTTAGAGGTATAGGCCTCGATATTGTGGCAGAGTGCATCAAAGCCAACAGATGCCAATACATGAGGTGGCATAGTGCCCATTACAGCAGGATCTACGATGGAAACCTTAGGCACGATAGCGTTACAACGCAAAGATTTTTTGTCCCCTGTTTCAGGATTAGTAAGGACCCCAAAACCATTGCCTTCAGAGCCGGTACCACAGGTTGTAGGAATGACAATAAGAGGCAACGCATTATCACTGACTTTACGGTTGAAAATATAGTCGTTGATGTCGCCATCATTGACAGCCATGAAGGCAATCCCTTTTGCACAGTCCATAATGGACCCACCACCGATAGCAATCACCATATCGCAACTTTCAGATTTAGCTAAAGCAGCGCCGTCTAACGCTGTTGTAGTCAACGGATTAGCATCAACTTGATCAAAAAGGACATGGTCAATATGCGCCGCATCAAGCTTTGCCACAACACGGTCATATAAGCCAGATTTTTTCGCACTACTGCGACCAGTTACAATAAGGGCTTTCTTGCCATAAGGCGCGGCAAAATCGGCAATATGATCTACTTTATTCCAACCAAATTGGATATTTACAGGTAAAAAATAAGAGAATTCCATGTGATAACCTCTTTTCTTTGAAAACTAGTTCTTAAAGTTATTGTAATGTATATTTGAGGGCATGTAAAACCTCATAGGGTTTTCACCAGAAAACAAGTATACTAATAATAAGAGGGGGTATTTATATTTATAGAGGGAGAGACATCTATGAAATTTGCCATTAAACATTTATGGTCTTCGCTGCGGGACCTAGCAACGCAGTCGCCTATATTACTGGCATTAATTGCCGTATTTTCATGTACACCGTTGTATATTGAACAAGATTGGTTTTCCGAAATCGATCTTAAGCTATACTCACTGTATTTCTTTATCGTCATATTACAAAGTTATATAACAAGGGCTCGAAAGTTTTCCATCTTATATATCTTGGTAAGTATCGGAATCAGCGTTGGCCTTTATATGATTCACGAAACCTATGGCTATGTGCGGGGCATTGAGCTAGCCACGGAAAATATATCGTACCTATGGCTGTACTCCATGATTGCCTTATACTTCACATCGCCCGGTGAACACTACATCGGCGAAATCATTAACCGCATCAAGCGAATTGGTATCACCCTTGTTACGTCTACGCTATACAACATTGTTATCATTATGAGTTTATGGTTCTTCTTCATCATCGTGGACCAACCATTCAACTTTGAAGAAACCATTTTTAAAGTGCTCGCATCCATTAATATATTCATTTGTCTATCTATGGTATGTTCTTACAAAGAGGATCCTGCAGGTCCTCCCGCACCGAACTCATTCTTTACCGTCGTATTCGGCATCATCTTGCCAAAGGCATCCATTATTACAGGCATTCTAGCTAACATCTATCTAGTCTTGATTCTGTTGGGCCTTCGCGATGATACTCGATTCTTCTACACGTACTATCCGTATGTAGCCATTTTCTACCTATTCTACTTGGCTAGCTTTAGATCTAGTGAAAGCAGCAGAACACAGCAAATCCTGTGCTTCCTATTCATTACGCTCACTACATTGTGCTTAGCCCTTATCGGTAAGCGTGTAATTAATGAACCAATTCTCTGGCTCAATACGATTTACGTAAGCGCATTCAATCTAATTTTCTTAGCACATAATGTATATTCTCTTGTGAAAGGGTTAAAACCTTCTGTACACACAACTGTTATGGCTCTTGCCTTAGGCGCTGTTCTCTTGACGCCATTCATAGGCTATACAACGTATCGTGAATTTGTGACCTATACCAAGGTTGATGGCGAATGGCATGCAACCCTACCAATAGTAGCTACCTTTGATCCTAACTTCACAGATTACGGCACACCATATGTACCTGTGGACGATTTAAAACTGCCAGATACAAACCCAGTAAACGGCAGACGCGTCGAGTATATCAATTTTGATGCTTTGTCTGCACCAAAGGTTATTTCTATTGCAGGCTACGACAAATACATTGAAAATATCGAATTAATAGTCTATGAAAGAGACCTTAAGGAATATCAAGTAGAATCGGCTAACTTCGACTCCATTTCCTTCAAATTCCTTAACCATGGCCTTGATCTAGAAGTATCTTTACCAAACGGAGTAACAGAGGTGCATCATATTTATGATAAGTTCCTTACCGTCGATAAAACAGCTATCGATCCTATCATTATAGAAGGCACGGGATACAAGCTATTGATTACGTCGTACTTCATAAACCAATTCGACACGCGCAAACTTAAATTTAATGTACTTTATAATTAAGCATAATGTGCCATATAATAACTACAACACTATATGTATACTATGACAAAAGCAGTACCCCACAGGGGGTACTGCTTTTATTCGTTAGCTAAGCTTTATAAGAATATCTTTAGCAAAGTCTTGTGCTGCTTGAAAGTCTTCTTTATTTGGATGTACTGCAGCTTGTTTATGTCGTGCATCTCTATCAGCTGATTGGCCATGGCTATGTCCCTTAGGGAACATTTTATACATCATTTCGATGACCTTAGGGTCTACCTTGCCTTGGCAGATGAAAGTCCCTACAGACTCTACTCCATCTGGTAAACAGTTTGCTGCATTGATTAAACTCTCCTTAGCATGTGCCATTTGTGGTGGTACGCCTGCCGTTGCAAACAAGGCAATATGTGGATTATGTAATGTACCGAGTACATCACGAGCTTCTTTATTGGCTGTTCCTTTATCAACCCAGAATCCTACAAACACAAGATCGTAAGATGATAAATCGGTGGGCAATTCTTTCATAGATACACATGGTGTACCTGCTGGCAATACACTAGTAATAGCCTCAGCTACTTGTTTCGTGTTCCCTGTAAGGGAAGAATATATAACAATAGACTTCATGTCTTACCTCCTAATTAATATATATATCTATTATAGGACATATATATCAGACCTTTAATAAAATAAATCACAATATTATATTGAAGGAAATTCTATTTACTGATACGTACTATTTTTACGTACTATTTTAATATTCTGAAAAAAGATATATCATTCAAAATCATCATATATGCGTCCCATATAGTATTTTCTAGCATTTATAACTATATCGATAAATTTAAGCATACTATATTTATAATTTTCTAAATGTCAATATTGAATGTATAGAATTTTTTCGCTATAATCGTAACATAATGTATAAGCTTAATAAGAAAACTACCATATATTGTAGTTTTCTTATTTTTCTGATTAGACTTAACTTAAAGATATTTTATACTTTTCAGTCTAATCTTATATATGCTTAAATTAACAGTTTTATTACTTTTAAACTCAAGGGGAACAGTAATGGAGATTATGATCAAGAAACGGGATGGCCATTTCGAGCCTTTGTCCGTTGAAAAAACGAAACGTATGATTGCCTTCGCATGTTTGGGGTTAGATTCTTGTGATCCACTAGAATTGGAAATGGATGCGAAGTTACAATTCGTTGATGGTATGACTACTAAAGAGATTCAAAAAACTTTAGTACAAACGGCTATCGAAAAGGTTATCTCTAAAAAAGACGACGGTTTCGGCAACCAAGTTAATAAAATGAACCAAGATTGGCAATTTGTAGCGGCTCGTCTATTCTTGTTCGATCTCTATAAAGAAGCAGCTATTACACGCCGTTACAAAGCATTCGGTTATGGCAACTTCCCAAATCTTGTACACATGCTTGTAGAGGAGAAAAAATACGCTGACTTCTTCGTTACTGAATATACAGCTGACGAATTGCAAGAATTAGGCGATTACATCAAGCCTAAACGAGACTATCTCTTCAACTATGAAGGTCTTAAATTATTGGCTGACCGTTACTTGGTAAAAGGCTTCAACAAAGAAATCTACGAATTACCTCAAGAACGTTTCATGGCTATCGCTATGCACTTGGCATTAGTAGAAGGCGAAAACAAAGTAGAATACGCTAAGAAATTCTACGATTTGATGAGTCAATTAAAAATGACAACAGCTACACCTACATTAGCAAATGCAGGCACACCATTCCATCAATTGTCCTCATGCTTCATCTCTGGTGTAGATGACAACTTATGGTCCATTTACGACGTAAACAGCAAATTCTCCCGCGTATCTAAACACGGTGGTGCTCTTGGTATCTACCTTGGTAAAGTTCGTGCCTTGAACTCCGACATCCGCGGGTTCAAAAACTCCTCTGGTGGCGTTATTCCTTGGATCCGTTTGTACAATGATACAGCTGTTGCAGTAGATCAATTGGGTAAGCGTAAAGGCGGCGCTACAGTAACACTTGATATTTGGCATAAAGACTTCTACGAATTTGTAGAACTTCGTACAAACAATGGTGATGACCGTCGTAAAGCACACGATATCTTCCCTGCTATCTCTGTTCCAAACATCTTCATGGAACGTATGATTGCTCGTGAAAACTTCACCCTCTTCGATCCTCATGAAATCTTAGCTGTAAAAGGTTATGCCTTAGAAGACTACTACGATACTGATGACAATAAGGAATTCACAAAACGTTACCTTGAATGTGAACAAGATCCTAACTTACACGGTATCGAAGTACCAGCATTAGACATGATGAAAAAAATCATGCGCTCCGCTGTTGAAACGGGTACACCGTTCATCTTCTTCCGCGATACTGTAAACGCTGCAAACCCTAACAAACATGCAGGTATGATTTACGCATCCAACTTGTGCCACGAAATCGCACAAAACGTTGGGTTCACTAATCTTGCTGAAGAAATTATCAACGAAGACGGTACTATCACTACGAAAACAAATACAGGTGACATGGTTACATGTAACTTGAACTCCATCAGCCTTGGCCGTATTACTGACGAAGAGTTAGAAGAAAATATTGCCCTTCAAATTCGAATGCTAGACAATGTTATCTCTATCAACCAAGCGCCAGTGCCAGAGTCTCGCATGACGTCTGATAAATACCGCGCTATTGGTCTTGGTACTTCTGGTTACCACCACTACCTTGTAAACCACGATATCCAATGGGAATCTGATGAGCACATCGAAGTAGCAGACAAATTATTCGAAAACATCGCCTACTATGCTATCAAAGCTTCCATGGAATTGGCTAAAGAAAAAGGTGCATACCCTGCATTTAAAGGTTCCGAATGGGAAACTGGTGAATACTTCACACGTCGTGGCTATACATCTGATCGTTGGAAACAATTAGCTGCAGACGTTGCTAAATATGGTATCCGTAATGGTTACTTGATGGCTGTAGCGCCTACTGGTTCTACTTCCAATATTGCGAATACTACAGCTGGTATCGACCCAATCTTCAAAAAATTCTTCATTGAAGAAAAGAAAGGTTCTTTCACACCAAAAACTGCACCAGATTTGAACAATAAAACATTCTGGCTCTACAAAGAAGCTCATACAATCGACCAACAATGGTCTATCAAAGCTTGTGGCGTACGTCAACGTCATATTGACCAAGCACAATCTTTCAACTTGTATATCACACCTCAAATGAAGGCGAAAGAAATTCTAGACCTTTATGTTGAGGCCTACAAACAAGGTATCAAAACAATCTACTATATCCGTAACCAATCCCTTGAAATGGATGAGTGCACAAGCTGCTCCTCCTAATACGAGATGTGTATATAAGTCTGATGACGACCTATCGCAGTATAGGTCGCATCGTTGTATAAAGGAGTCCTACTATGGAGAAAAAACTGATTTTCAACGAACATGGTGAACGTGGCACGCAATCTATGATTGGCGGCAACACAACAAACCTTCGCGAATGGAACCGTATCAAGTACGACTGGGCTAACCAAATGTACCGCACAATGCTCAACAACTTCTGGATTCCTGAAGAGATTTCCTTGAACGAAGACGTTAAGCAATTCCCATACTTAACAGATTACGAACGCCGTGCATTCGATAAAATCATTGCGTTCTTGAACTTCCTTGATTCCATTCAATCTGAAAACTTGCCTAACTTGAGCCGTTATATTACAGCCTCTGAAGTGGCATCCTTATTGAATATCCAAGCATTCCAAGAAGAAATTCACGCTCAAAGTTATTCCTACATTTTGGATACTGTAACGAACCCTATTACACGTGACAAAATTTATGACGAATGGCGTACAGATAAAACATTGCTTGAACGTAACCGTTTCATCGCCGATGCATATCAACGGTTTAGCGATGATCCTAGCGAAGCAAACCTTATTCACACAATCATTGCAAACTATATCTTAGAAGGTATTTACTTCTACTCTGGCTTTAGCTTCTTCTACACATTGGCACGCCAAGGTAAAATGACAGCTACATCTACAATCTTCAAATACATTAACCGCGACGAAGTAACTCACCTTGTATTGTTCCAAAACATCATCCGCGAGTTACGTCGTGAACGCCCTGACTTGTTCACTCCTGAACTAGAAGCGAAAATCACTGACATGATTCGTCAAGGTGCAGAAAATGAAATCGCATGGGGTCAATACATCACTGATGATAAAATCCTCGGCCTTAACAATGTTCTTATCGAACGCTATATCAAATACCTTGCCAATATCCGCTTAGAAGCAATCGGCTTGCCTCATCTATATCCTGAAATCAAGGATAATCCAATGGAATGGATCGAAAGCTTCTCTAACTTGAATAGTACAAAAACAGACTTCTTCGAAGCAAAAGTTACAAACTATACAAAAGCAGCGGCATTCGATTTTGATGATTTAGAATAGTAACAAAAAAGATAAAAGAAAAAGTGATTCTCCCATCGTGAGAATCACTTTTTTTCTTTATAAAGGTTATTCAATTAATAACTGTTAGCCAGCTGTATATGGGCCGAATCGACCTGCAAATAGGTAGGAACCCATTTTACCAAGTTTGGCAGCAAAGAAAGAAGCCACGAGACCTAAAACAATCATAATCCATGCGTTATCAGCATTCACACCGTCAGCGATAGCGATGTAGGCTTGTGCACAGGAAAGAATAAAGTAGATAATGGTTAAGTAAATCTTTGCTTTAGGGATTTTAGATGTTCCTGTTTTGTAACGTAATTTACTACCAAAATAACCAGAAATACCACCAATGATAACGAGAAGTGGTAAAATCATAGCTGCTAATGAAATTGCAGAGAATAATACATTGGAAATAGATGGAATCAACAAAGCAATAACAGGTACTAAGAAAGAAGCTACTGTTGCTACGATTGGGAAATGTACCGCAATTGGATGAAAATGAAAATCTAGCAATTTTTCGCGTCTTGGATTAATGCGACGTGGTTTGTAATCCATCCAAACTGTTGGAGGGAAACCACATGCTGGACAAGGTTGATCCCTGTACTTAGCTTCCTCAATATATCCGCATACACGGCAAATTATCCAGTCTGTACCTTGATCAGGTGTTGGTTTAGCTGCGGTAGAACTTGTTGCTGCCGTAGCTGCTTTTTGTTCTGCTGTCATAATGAAATCTCCTTACTTAAGAAATTCTATGCAATCAAATAACGATTATTATTTATACACCTATATTATATCATAATTCTCTAAGTAAACAGTAAAATTTATATCCTTATTTATAAATTAAATATATTGTTGTACATATGTAACTATAATCAAGAGCAGCAGCATCTGATTTTGATAATTTAGAATAAGGATAATTAGCTTTCTTATAACATTTTAATAATATAAAAAAGGAAGCATTTCACATTCTTTAGTGAAATGCTTCCTTTTTATATCCCCAAGCCACCCTCATCAAAACAGTTGACACATGGTAATACATTATAAAAAATAACTATACATTTATACACAATAAGGGCCTACACGATACATATCTTAAATGCCCCGTACATGTAAATGTCATCTTTTTACGAATTAAGCAATCGTGGCTTTGTATCCACCCTATCTTGATTACCAACTTATACTTAATACTCTATTAAATCAACTGTCCAATTGGTTGACTGTAGTAAATTATCTAATGTACGAATCTCCTTAGATATTCTATCTGCTGTTTTTTGTAATTCACTAACATTTATAGTTGCTATCATTTTGATTTCCGAGCCACGAGCACGATAATTAATCGCACTCGCACTATCTGCTAAGGCACGATATGCAGATAGACGCATAATTGCACCTTCTTTTTCTGCTATAATTTGTGTTAAAGAGCGCCCTTCAACAATAGTTGCACAGTTAGTAAGATTAATATCTTTAATGAGTTGTTGAAGTCTAGCAATTGCCTTTTCTAGTTCTTGCATCAACACTATAGGGTTTTCATTAGGTGTTTCCCCTTCTTGTACTAAACTATTTTGATTTAAACGCCCTCGCAAATCACTAATTTTTTTATTTAAGTCAGCTCGTTCTTGTAATGCCTCTGCTAGTTTCATATACTCTCACCTCGTAACAAAATAATATGCACATTCAACTTATTTAATGCTACCTATCTACTTATTCTTATTATACAAGGACTTATAAAAGCTTTCTCATTAAAATATGAGGACACCCTTCATCAAGGTATTCCTCTCCTTCCGCTTTATAGCCAAGGGATTCATAGAATGGCTTAGCCTGTACCTGTGCAGACAAGGAACATGTTTTATATCCATCCCTACGAATAGCATTTTCTGCTGCCATCATAATTTTTGTTCCTAAATGTTGCCCACGATACAGCTTGCGTACTGCCATGCGACCAATATGTGCATCTCCGACTACGTCACTTGGAAAATATCGGCAAGTACCAGCTGCTTTACCATCTATGGACAAGAGAACAAATTTTGCAGTCTCATCGATTTCATCGAATTCTTCTGTAAAGCCTTGTTCCTTTATAAATACATCAATACGTATTGGTTTTATTTCATCAGTAATATGATCTAAGATTTGAATAACCATATAGCCTCCACAGCTACTCATATATCGCTATTTGTGTAAAATTATTTTTGTTATACTGTACCTAAGAGAGTCAATTGACGTGAGTTAGGTTCATCACCGAAAGGTGGTGATACTATGACAAAACATGAAATTACATATGTAGTTATCATAATTTTGTTATCCGTAGTTACTATCATTGCCTTAGTTAAGTAAGGTAATGAAAACGCCTAACGTAATGAGGTGGCTAGACCTCTAACACGTTAGGCGCATCATTTTTACCAAAATTTTAGATGAGCCTAACGCTACCGACACGTTGATTGGCTCTCTTTATGAACTCATTATACTACAATTTAGTCATGAATAGCAAAAATCATTTTTATACAAAATACCTCATTACATCTATATTTCGAACAAGTTATTAAGTATATTTTTTTTAAAACTTCCATGAAATTTATTTTTAGGTGTTGCATAATTTTATCATTTGGGTTTATACTATACCCAACATTTTAGAAAGGAGCAACCAAAGATGACTAACCAAATTAGCCTCGCTACAAAACAATACTTTTATTGGTTCTTTATCCAACGTACGGGTAAGGAACTATTTGTGGTGTGCTAATTAAGGATTTTGTCATTATTAGTTGCTTAGAATAGTAAAAGGGCTACCCGTATTAGATTACGGGTGGCCCTTTTTTGTTTGCTATCCCGTATGGTAAGCCCTACTATTCACTGTAGTTACAAGGAGGAATTATCATGATTATCACATTGAAACAAAATGCAGCAGAAACAGAAGTATCTCGTTTACGCAGTGAATTAGAGGAAAAAGGCTTCATTATCCATCCTGTAGAAGGCGCTCGCTACAACATCTTGGGTCTTATCGGCGACACTGCATCTCTTGATGCACGCCAAATCGAATCCCTTGATTTCGTAGATAAAGTAACTCGTATTCAAGAACCATACAAAAAAGCAAACCGTAAATTCCATCCAGATGATTCTGTAATCAACGTAGGTGGAGCACTTATCGGTGGTGGTCACTTCGCAGTAATGGCTGGTCCTTGCTCCGTAGAAACACCTGAACAAGTATTAGAAACAGCAAAAGCTTGTAAAGAAGCTGGCGCCACAATTCTTCGCGGTGGCGCTTTCAAACCTCGTACGTCTCCATACTCCTTCCAAGGTATGGGTCCAGAAGGTTTAGAATTGTTAGAGCTAGCTAAAAAAGAAACTGGTCTTCCTATCGTTTCCGAAGTTATGGATATTTCCCAATTACAATACTTCGATAACGTAGATATGCTTCAAATCGGCGCTCGTAACATGCAAAACTTCACACTTTTAAAAGAAGTAGGTAAATTAAATAAACCAGTTCTTTTAAAACGTGGTTTGTCTGCTACATACGAAGAATGGTTGATGGCTGCTGAATACATCATGTCCGAAGGTAATGAACAAGTTGTATTATGCGAACGCGGTATCCGCACATTCGAAACTAAAACTCGTAATACATTAGACGTAACAGCAATTCCTATGATGCACGAATTATCTCACTTACCAATCATCATGGACCCTAGCCACGCTGCAGGTATGAGCCGCATGGTTCGTCCACTCTCTCTTGCATCTGTAGGCGGCGGTGCAGATGGCCTTATGATCGAAGTTCACAACGATCCATCCAAAGCATTGTGCGACGGCCCTCAAGCATTACGTCCAGACCAATTCACTAGCCTTATGAAAGAAGTTATCGCATTGCGCCAAGCATTGGTAGAATGCACGAAATAATCTCAAATATCACACAAATAAGCTAGTATCCGTTATAATAGATACTAACTTATTCTTTTATGAAAGGAACCGTTATGACTCGCATCCACATTAACGCGTCCACACCGTATGACGTTGTCATCGAGGAAGGCGCTTTACAACGCATCACCGATTATATTAAACCGTTAAAACCAAATTGCCGTGTTATCATCGTCAGCGACAGCAACGTGGCACCACACTATTTGGATTCTGTGAAAGCTAATATGGAACATGCGGGTTATACTGTTTGTGATTATGTATTTCCTGCTGGTGAAAGCTCCAAAAATGCTCATCAACTCATCGATTTAGTAGAGTACATGGCAGCCCAATCGTTAACGCGTAAAGATCTTCTCATCGCCCTTGGCGGTGGTGTTGTAGGCGATATGGCAGGCTTTGCAGCTGCTACCTACTTACGTGGTATCGACTATGTACAGGTTCCTACGTCTCTATTAGCCGCTGTAGACTCCTCTGTAGGTGGTAAAACAGCAGTCAATCTAGAAGCCGGTAAAAACTTGTGGGGTGCTTTCAAACAACCGATCCTTGTTCTCTGCGATCCAACTACACTCAATACATTGCCAGACATGGAATGGAAAAATGGATGTGGGGAAATTATCAAATACGGTTTCCTCGATGTACCAGGTTTATTAACTCAACTCGAACATAAACCATTAATAAAACATCGCGATAGCGTGAGTGCCGTCATCGCTCGCTGCGTTCAAGCAAAAGCAGATATCGTAGAACAAGACGAACGTGAGTCTGGTGTTCGTGCCCTCTTAAACCTAGGTCATACCTTTGGCCATGGCATCGAAAAGGCCAGTCACTTTGAAGTCCACCATGGCTATGCTGTAGCCATCGGTATGGTCCTCATGGCTCAAGGTGCGGTAAAACATGGAGAATTAGATGCAGCGGCATTAGAAAAATTAAAAGCCCTCATCGAAGCACACGATTTGCCAACTACTACGACCATAACGAAAAAAGAGATCTTAGCAGCTGCTAAACACGATAAAAAAAGCGAAGGAGCAACTATAAAAATCGTCGTTCCTACCAGCTATGGACATAGTGAACTTAAGGTGGTAACCCACGAAGAGCTTGCCACCTATTTAGATTAAGGAGATTTATATGCATTCCGTAACGAACGCCATCCCTACAGGGACGATTGCGTCCATCCCAGCAAAGGCCCATGCACACCGCGCATTGATTTGTGCAGCTCTTGCTACCTCTCCATCTACTATATTACTGAGTCGTACCTCTAAGGATATCGATGCAACGATGGACTCCTTACGAGGCTTAGGAGCTCACGTAGTATATGAAAATAAAATTGTTACCGTTACTTCTGGCCCCGCTCCTGCAAAGGGCAATGTAGTACCTCACGAATCAGGCACTACATTACGCCTTTTATTACCTGTAGCAGCATCCATCTGTAATGATGTAGATGTAGATGCTAAAGGTCGTTTACCAGATCGCCCACTAGAACCTATGCTAAGTGAAATGAAAGCGCACGGCGTGACTTTTTCCCAAGACAAACCACCATTTACTATGACAGGTCATCTTCAAGGCGGTCAATTTAGTATGGTTGGTGATGTGAGTAGCCAATTCTTCTCTGGATTATTGTTGGCTGCTCCTCAAATCGGCTTATCTACTATTACCTCTACTACGCCACTACAATCTAGCGATTATGTAACATTGACAACTGAAACTATGCGCAATTTTGGTGTAGAAGTAGAGCATACCTTACCAGATACTGATATTAACGAGGCTTTCACAGTCCCATTTGGTGCATCCTTCATCGGTCGTGATAATTATCAAATCGAAGGCGACTGGTCTAATGCAGCGATCTGGATGGTGGCAGCCGGTATGACGGGCAGACCAATTACGATTACAGGTATGAACAAAAACTCTGTACAAGCGGACCGCCGCATCATGCAAGTTATGATTGATGCTGGTTGTGATGTTATCTGGGATGGTATGAATGTGACGGTCACAGGTCGTGCTTCTAAACCGATTCATGCAGATCTTGAGCAAATGCCTGATATGTTGCCTGTTATGGCGGCCCTCGCTTGCTCTATTTCTGGTGAAAGCGCCTTTGTTAAGGGTGCTCGCCTACGTCTAAAGGAATCGGATCGTCTTGTAGCCGTTGCTAATCTCGTAAGAGACTTAGGCGGCACGGTTCGTGAAGATGGTGATGACCTATATATCATCGGAAGTGGTATACTTAAAGGTGGCCAAGGTGATTGCGTAAATGACCATCGCCTCGTTATGGCTGGCACATTAATGGCTCTCATCAGTGAAAATCCTGTTACCTTAAAAGATAGCGAAGCTATCACAAAATCCTATCCAGACTTCTTCGAGGACTGGAACTTACTGGGCGGTAATGCACAACCAGTTTAGATTTCTAATCGTATCTGGTGAAATCTAATAGATAATAGAAATAGTACGTACTATATAGTAGGAGTTAATATAATGGCATCTAATTTCGGTAAAACCATACAGGTATCTACCTTTGGCGCCTCTCATGGGTACGCCATTGGCGGTATTGTAGAGGGTCTACCTTGTGGACATACCATCGATATCGATGAATTAAAAGCCTTTTTAAAGCGCCGTGCGCCAGGGCAAAATCAATTAACAACGCAACGTAAGGAAGCCGATGTACCTGAGTTTTTAGCAGGTATCGTAGATGGTATGCTCAGCGGTTCTCCATTGGCATTTATGATCCGCAACACATCCCAGCATTCTAGCGATTACAATAACTTGCGCGATATCCCTCGCCCATCTCATGCGGACTTCACAGCTCGCATGCGCTACGGCGACAAGGTAGATATGCGCGGAGGTGGCCATTTCTCAGCTCGCCTCACAGCACCACTTTGCGTAGCTGGTGGCATCGCCCTTCAACTATTACGCGAAAAAGGTATCGAAATCCACGGCCATTTAAAACAAGTGGGAATAATCCAAGATGCTCCTATCGATATGGTTCATCCAGCTATGAAAGCATTAGCTAACATCGCTGCAGAGCCGATTGCTATGGTTGATCCAGAAAAACGTACTGAAGTAGAAAACTTGGTCATGAAGCTCAAAAAAGATGGTGACTCTACCGGTGGTATCGTTGAGGTCGTTGCTACAGGGCTACCTATTGGCCTTGGCAATCCAAACTTTGACGGCATTGAAAACCGACTAGCTCGCGTTATCTTTGGTGTACCTGCCATTAAGGGCGTATCCTTCGGCGGTGGTTTTGACATGTGTGCTAAGCTTGGTTCCGAAGTGAATGATGCTTTCACCATGAACGACGACAAGATTACAACAACGACTAACAATAGCGGTGGTATCCAAGGCGGTATTACCAATGGTTTGCCGCTCGTTATGCAAGTCGGTATCAAGCCAACACCATCTATTTATAAAGAACAACATTCTGTATCACTTTCACAAAAAGAGGACACATTGCTCACCATTCAAGGTCGTCATGACCCATGTGTAGCGCTTCGTGCAGTACCTGTTATCGAAGCTGTAACAGCCCTCGTTATTCTTGATTTCTTAGGAGATATTGACCATGAACTTAGATGAAGTACGCGTTAAAATTAACGACATAAACGATCAGATGCTCGAATTATTCAAAGAGCGCATGGAACTCTCCAAAGATGTTGCAGCGGCAAAGAAAGAAATGAATAAGGCCATTTACGATGCTAAACGGGAACGAGATATTCTCGACAAAGTAACGCGAGATGCAGGCCCTGACCTCGATCTATATGCGCGTCGTTTCTTCGAAGCATTATTCAGCTTGAGCCGTACGTACCAATCTGAACAGTTATTCCAAGATAATGAGTTCACTGTAAAAATGAAAAAAGCCATTGAGCAATCCCCTACCTTACCTCCTCAACGAGGCAGCGTAGCTTGTGCTGGCGTATTCGGCAGCAATGCACAAGTGGCATGTGATAAATTATTACCACTTAGCCAAATTCACTACGTAACAGGCTTCCGTGCCGTATTCGATGCCGTTGAGTCTGGTGAATGTCAATTC
Source organism: Veillonella dispar (assembly GCF_900637515.1). Classification (NCBI taxonomy): domain Bacteria; kingdom Bacillati; phylum Bacillota; class Negativicutes; order Veillonellales; family Veillonellaceae; genus Veillonella; species Veillonella dispar. The sequence continues at coordinate 1,846,470 of NZ_LR134375.1, forward strand.
GGTGTATTACCTATCGAAAATAGCTCCAATGGTTCTGTAAAAGAAGTATATGACCTTCTAGAGGATCGTAAATGCTATATCGTACGCGGTACACGCCTATGGATTTCTCACGATCTACTCGTGAAAAAAGGCACAAAACTAGAGGATATTCATACTATCATCTCTCACCCACAAGCATTGGGCCAATGTAGTCACTTCCTAGAAAAACTAGAAGGTGTAGAATTGCGCTCCTTTGATAATACAGCGCGTGCTGCACAGTTAGTAGCAGCCAGTGACGATCCAGGTGTAGCCGCTATCGCAGCACCTCAATGTGCAGACTTGTACAACTTGTCTCCATTGATGCGCAACATCCAAAACAGCGATAACAACTATACGCGCTTTATCTGCATTAGCAAGGACTTCCATGTGTATCCAGGGGCTAACAAAATCTCTGTAGTAACAACAGCAAGTCACGCTCCAGGTGGTCTTGGTACATTGCTTACCAAGTTTGCTAACATCGGTGTCAACCTTACAAAACTCGAGTCTCGCCCTATCGTAGGCCATAACTTTGAGTTCTTGTTCTACCTCGACTTAGAGGCATCCTTAGCGGATCCAAAGGTGTTGTCTGTGCTAGCAGAGCTTCATACATCACAAGATAAGTTCCGCTTGCTCGGTAATTATCCAGAAAACTAATATATTCATCTGTACTAGTGCCTATAAGGGCATATATAGTACAATGAATGTAGTTATAAAATTTCAATGGCTAATAGGTACCAGCCTATTAGCCATTCTATGTATATTGACCTAGGAGGTCCTATGAAATTTGGTTTACTTGGCCGTACGTTGGGCCATAGCTTCTCCCCTCGTATTCACAGTGCGTTAGGGAATACAAATTACGAATTATTTGAGCGCGAACCAAGCCAATTGCAAGAGTTCTTCGCTGATCCAGAATTACAAGGCATCAACATTACAATTCCTTACAAGGTAAATGCCCTTGAAGCTTGTGATGTGGTGGATCCTCGTGCTGAACGTATCGGTTGTGTAAATACAATGGTTCGCAAGGATGGCAAATGGCACGGCTATAATACAGACTATGATGGTTTTGTGTTTACCCTACAACATGCAGGCATCGATGTAGCTGGCAAGGAATGTATCATTCTTGGTGATGGTGCGTCCTCTGCTACCGTTCACGTAGCCCTCGAAGATTTAGGCGCTAAAAATATCGTCCATTTATCTCGCAAAACGGCTCCATTCTATGGTGATGCGCCAAACTATTATGAAACAGCGCAGATTATTATTAACTGCACCCCTATCGGCATGTACCCTCATAATCCAGCCAATCTCATCGATATTACGCAGTTTTCTAAATTGGAAGGTGTTGTAGACCTCATCTACAATCCACGCCGCACGATTTTACTATTACAAGCAGAAATGATGGAAATTCCTCATTGTGATGGCTTGCCATTCCTTGTAGCTCAAGGCGTTGAGGCGGCTAACCATTTCCAAGGCCAAAGCTTTGGCACGAAAGAAATCGAGCAAATCTTGCGCGATATGCGACGTGAAAAGGAGAATATCATCCTCATCGGCATGCCTGGTGTAGGTAAAACAACAGTAGGCAAAGCCCTTGGCGAAGAAATGGGCCGTACTTGCATTGATGTGGATCAAGAGTTAGAAAAAGAAATCGGCGACATTTCCACCTATATTACGGAACAAGGGGAACCAGCATTCCGCGAAAAAGAAGCAGAAATGATTGCAAAACTCGGTACCCAAACAGGTCTTATTATCTCCACTGGCGGCGGCTGTGTAACAGTGCCTAAAAACTTCGCACATCTACGCCAAAACGGTCGCATCTACCAATTAACGCAACCGGTAGAAAACCTATCTACCTCTGGTCGTGTTCTCTCAAGTGGTGGCATTGAGCGCTTACGCGAACTAGAAGCAACTCGTACACCAATGTATGAAAGCTTCGCTCAATGCATCGTAGAACATAATCGCAATGCACCAGAAACAGTAGCGGCTATCCTAGAAGACTTTGAAACAAACCTATTGTAAGATTATTTACATCTGTATTTCTAGATAAAACTAAAACTCATATCATAACATCAATGATATAAACTAAAAAGCAGTAGCTATCCTAAAGATAACTACTGCTTTTTTATATGTCCTATGTATTATATATATTTGTAAAAGTTACCACTTGCAATTACAATGTAATTACAGATAAGATTAAAAAAGTTATCTACCTATTAATGTAAAATCGATACAGTATCCATATCATAGTAGTCACAATCGAAAGAACATTAGGAGAGATTTTATGAAAACCGTAAACCTACAAGTCCGCATCAACGAAGACCTAAAACAGGAAGTATCTAGCATATTAAAAACACAAGGTCTATCATATACATCTATGCTTGACGCACTATTCCGCCAAATCATCAAAGAGCGTCGCATTCCATTTGCCATTGCTTTACCGACGGCACCGATAGACAAAACACCTACACCAAGCACACTCAACAACGGCACCTACGAACAACCACAAACTACATTAAAAGCATCAGATGCTATCAGTATATATGGATCAGCAACCTCAACAGAGGTAGAAATATCCTTCGACACAATCGATAAAACAGGTGTTCTTAACATCCGCATTAACCCAAAAGTAAAAACACTTACTACTGCAATCCTAAAAGAAATGGGATTAACTATATCTCAAACTATAACACTTGTATCTAAGCAAATACAATTCGCTAAAGATATTCCTCCGACTATACATCGTCCAGAATGGGTTGATGCGATAAATAATAACTTATGGACTGAAGAAGATTTAAACGCTAGAATCCAGACTGGACTTAATCAGGCTGAAAATGGGCTTGGTGAACCTGCAGAAAAAGTCTTTAATGAGCTCCTTAAAGATTTATAAGTATGGAGGTTAAAATGAGATATACAATAATTTTGACCCCCACAGCTAAATCTGACATAGTAAATCTCAAAATTTCATTAGCACAATAGCTTATAGATCAAAACGTTATCAGTAAAGAATTAGCGTTAATCTATGAAAAAATATCGTCATTAACTATTTTTCCTGAACGATATCCCATTATAAATAGTGATACAAAGTACAGAAAATTATCACATAGAAAATATCTCATCCTCTATAAAATTATAAATAATTATATATATGTGTTCTATATTAGACCTTCAAAAATGAATACATTACAGGAAATATAAAACATTAAAAAAGTCGGCTTTAGCCGACTTTTTTTAATGCACTTTTACGCGTTTATGTTGTTGTTCATCGAATACACCATCTACGTCAATGGTATCAAGAATTCGTTTTAGTTCATGCACATCAATTTGACCTGGTGCCGATGCTTTGCCAGCAGAGGCAAAGGTCATAGCATTACCAAATAGAGCGCCTGCTGCGCGCGTAACAGCGCCCAATGGTCCCATGGCCATCGTAATGATTGGATCTGATGGATATAAAGCTTTCACCTCAGCTGTCGCCTCAAGTAGTGTAAGAACATCGCCCGTTGTATGAGGCATAACAGCCATCTTTGGCACGTCGGCCAAGAATTCTTTCATTTGAATGAGGCGATTTACAATAACCTCATGACTTGGAGTGCCATTAAAATCATGGTTACTCATGATAATTGTAATACCATGTACCTTGGCAAATTCAATCGTTTTAAGCATTCTATCTTGATCAAAGAAGAGTTCAATATCGATAGCATCTACCAATCCAGTAGGAATGATGCGCTCTAACATTGTGAAGTAGTCTTGTGAAGAAATAGACTTTTCTCCACCTTCCCCTTTCGTGCGCCATGTAAATAATAAGGCACGACCTTTTAATTGAGGCTTAATAAGCATTAACAATTCAATAATAGCGTCAATGGAGTGGGCCCGCTCGTAATAGTCAATGCGTAGCTCCACTACATGACACGGTGTATTACATGCAACCGCAGTGGCATCTAAAATTTCTTTCATTGTTGTGCCTACAATAGGCACACATATCTTTGTCCCCTTTTCGCCGAGTACAGCATGACCGATACGGACCATAATAACTCCTTTCCGTCCCACAAGGTGAGACAAATGACTTACCTTAAACTAACTATATACCAATATTTTTGTAAAAGCAATCAATCAGCCTATATTGGATTGCTATTCACTAAAAATGTATGAAAGCCTGTTATTATGCACTAAAACAGTATTCTTAGATTAACGATTAGCATCAATTTTTGTTATGCCCAAAACCTTAAGACTAATAAAATATAATTATATTATATGAACCTTACAATACTAGTTATACTAAAAAAGATACCTTGCTCAACTACTGTAATAGTTAAGTAAGGTATCTTTTTAATGTTAATCATGTTGCACGGATAGTTTTCGAGATTGGAAGCCCATATATAGTAATAGCAAGCCGGTAATACTAAATACATAGGATATACCAACATAAGTAGATACAATACTAGCAAATACAGGGCCTACCATAGAACCAAATTGTTGAGCTGTTGTTGTCATACCAAACATGCGACCTCTAAAGCTTGGATCTGTATTGAGTGTTACAGCTGCACTCAAGGATGGATTAATGCCTACAATACAAGAGCCTATTAAGACTTGTAAAATACCAAACCACCAAATGCCCACTGGCAAGCTTTGAAGTAAGAGGACGATACCACTCCCCATCATACAGTAGGATATGGTCTTAAAGTAGCCACGGCGTTCACCAAGGCGAACCCATAGATTTGTCGTCAAGGATCCTGCTAAGCCGCCGATACTAAGGATTGTACCAGAGATCATAGCCGCCCCTTCCATGGTACCTTGCATATCCCCGACATAGAGGGCCAAGATAGGTTGCAACATCATGATAGCACATTGCATAAAGAAGAAAATCCAAAGCAATCGTACTAATACTGGCTGTTGTTGAACAGCTTTAAAGTCTTCACGTAGCGATGTAGATTTAGTAGGTTGAGCCGGCTGTTCCTTTCCATCAGCACCTTTAGCATGTAATTTTGGTTCTTTCACAAAGAACAATACGGCCAATGTCGCAATAAATACAGCGATACCAGATACATAAAACACAGGGCGCATGCCTACTACACTTTCAACGGCGCCACCTAAAAATGGACCGATGACATTACCCAAGATAAGTCCCGTTTGGAAGATGCCTAGAGCTCGACCAACCTGTTTCTCATCAACACTGAGGGATACCATGGTCATCGCCGCTGGATAGAACCCATTGGCAAAACCAACGAGCGCACGCCCCATGAGTAGTTGATATTGGTCTGTAACTAAACCAATTAATACATAACAGATGGCAATGGCAAAGCCGGCGCGCAAAGCCATCCGTTTTTTACCTTTATTATCCGCAATCTTCCCCCATATAGGAGCCATGATGCCGGCGATGAGGAAGGTAATACCGAAAACGAGGCCTGACCAAAGTGCTACATCAGCCTTTGGCACTCCTAACTCTAAAAGGTAGATAGGCAAAAACGGAATGATCATGGTGTAACATATAGCCAGTACCGTCATGGCAGCTGTAATAATCCATACATTGCGCATACCACCACGAGCATCATATGCAGTTGTGCTCATCCTTTGCCTCCTTTCATATATAAAAGTATATATAGTAATATACTTTTATATTCTATATAAATAAGAGCCGCATATAAAACGCGACTCTCTCATTTATTCCGTTGGAAATTTGTGATCCATTACATCCTGTAAGGATACGCGTTCCATAACGTGACGGAATTCATCTTGCAAGTACTGCCACAAGGGAGCAGTCAAGCAATCATTAAACATAGGACATGGCTCAACATCATCTTCTAAACAAGATACGAGAGCAATGGAGTCCTCTGCAGCATATAAAATTTCATATACATTGTATTCAGCAGGCGATTTCACCAAGCGATATCCACCGTATTTACCACGGCCACTTTTAACGAGGCCAGCGGAGGATAAGCGAGATACAATCCCCTCTAAGTATTTATCGGAAAATCCTTGGCGTTCAGCAATTTCACGAATGGGTACATTTTTTTCTACCCCGTGTTCTGCAATATCCGCCAATATCCGTAGGGCATAACGCCCTTTAGTAGATATTTTCATAAGTTAACCTCTAAATCATTCATAATATATTTATAGTATATCATAAATTCATACAAAAAATGGTGGGAAATATGGTACACTATACATATATCGAAATATTTTCATTCAGATATAATTTTTAATTTCATATCGGGAGGGTGTTATCTAATGTTAGATAAACTATTTCAACTCAGTGAGCGCGGTACCACTGTTAAAACCGAAATTTTAGCAGGTATTACTACGTTTATCACGATGGCGTACATCCTATTCTTAGCGCCTAACATTCTTAGTCTTGCAGGGATGGATAAAGACGCAGTCCTCATCGCTACAGCCTTAGGTGGTGGCCTTGTAACGATTGCTATGGGTTTATTCGTAAACTATCCTATCGCCCTCGCTCCAGGGGTTGGCCTCTTAGCCTTTTACTCCTTTACCGTAGTTCTCGGTATGGGTGTGTCCTGGCAAACAGCATTGGGTGCTGTATTTATCTCCGGTCTCGTATTCCTCGTATTAACACTTACGTCGATACGCCAAATGATCGTTGAAGGCATCCCAGCCTCTATGAAGGTTGCCATTACTGTTGGTATCGGCCTCTTCATCGCTATCATCGGCTTAAAATTATCCGGCTTGATGGCAATCTCTATTAGTTTGTCTCCAAACTCTTTAGGCCAAGTTGTACAAACACATGGTAATTTAGTACCTCCAGCATCCGAAGCACTCTTGACGCTCGGTAATTTGCACAATGGCGAAACATTGTTGGCTCTATTCTCCCTCATCTTTACAGCACTATTGATGGCTCGTAAAATTCAAGGGTCTCTCTTGATTGGTGTGGTAGTAACAACAATTGTATCCTATGCTACAGGCCTTTCTACAATGCCTGAGAACTTCACTGTATTAGCAGTGCCTGATTTCTCTAAGGCAGCATTCCTTCAATTAGATATTCCTGGTGCGCTCCACATGGGCTTAATCACGATTATCTTCTCCTTCACCTTCGTAGAATTGTTCGACTCCATGGGTACTTTGATTGGTACTGCTACAGAGGCGAAAATTGCAGATCCTAAATCTGGTAAATTCCCAGGTCTTGGTAAAGCCATGACTGTCGATGCTATCGGCGTTAGTACTGGCGCATTGCTCGGTACTTCTACGATTACTGCTTTCGTTGAAAGTGCGGCAGGTGTAGGTGCTGGTGGCCGTACAGGCTTAACAGCGGTTACAACAGGCGTATTATTCTTAATCTGCTTGTTCTTGGCTCCAATCGTATCCTTGGTGCCAAATGCAGCCACATCTCCTGTTCTTATCATCGTTGGTGCCCTTATGTTAGGTGCAATCCGCAACATTGACTTCGATGATTGGACAGAAGGCTTCCCTGCATTCCTCGTTATCGTTTTGATGCCATTCACATACAGCATCGCTAACGGTATCTCTGCAGGTCTTATTGCATATCCTCTACTCAAAATTATTGCAGGCCGTGCAAAAGAAGTTAACTGGATTATGTACGTATTGGCGGTACTCGTTATCATCCGCTACGTATTCTTCTAATTAATAACCAAAAGAACCTATCTCTAAAGATATTAGTAAAATATCTAAGAGATAGGTTCTTTTTATTATGTACTTTTTTATGTACAGTTTTATACTAAACACTAATACCGTATACCATCGGTAAATCATGCTCTAAAATCTTATTACAATTCAGTACTAACGAATTGTTTTTACACCGATTAAATCTGTACGACTTGGATCGATATCTTTTAACGGAACTACATGATCTCTATAAAAGTCTGCTTCAGATGCTTTCACAGGCACTTGGAAGAACAAGAAATACGCCATATTATCCTTGTACCACGTAACACTACGTACTAAGCCCTTATCTACATCCCCTGTATAGTCAACATCACCTAATGGCGTAGAGTCAGTCCACTGTACGTCATGGTACTCCATTGGAATATATTCTTCAGGCCATACAGTATCCATAGAGTAGCTCATGCGGAAGACCATAGTATGAGTTACCCAACGGCCACTGCGCTCTTGATATTCTTGACCTTGCTTCCAATATACAGTTTCTAATACATCATTGTCATAAAAATGTGTAGCATAGTATGTATAACCAAGCGGTAAATAACTTGGTACAGATACGTCATAGGACACCTTATGAGATGCATCAATTACACCACTTGGTAAGCCCTTGGATTTACTGGTAAGTATAGGCCATACGGAATTCGTATGTGTACGCAATGGCAACCCAATCGATTCATAAGGAGGCCATTCAGGCTCATCATTTAGTTTAACCTTTTTCGCATCGTTTTCTTCAACATGTTGCTTATCATTGCGATCACCACGTAACCTAGTATCATCAGCGGCTACATTATTTAAAGGGCCTACAGAATCTACAATTTTGCTTACAAAGTTTTGGTTTCTTGAAGAAGCAAAGTAGAGCATATACACTTTATTATCTTTTTCCCAGTAAGCAA